>VBMM01000002.1 GCA_005878415.1 Methanobacteriota archaeon | reverse complement strand
TACCTGGGCGTCCTCCGGGAGGGGATGGGCGTCGATGCGGAGGACCCGCTCGGCGTCTACGTCGGCACGAACACGGGCCAGCTGTTCGCGAGCCGGGACGAAGGGGAGTCGTGGAAGATGGTCGCGGACTTCCTGCCGCCCATCCTCTCGGTGAGCGTCGCGGAAGCGCGCTGATCCTCTCGCAATCACCGGGTCAAAGGGGTGACGAGGCGGCGTGATCGACGCCGCCCCGATGGGTTGGGTCCGCGAATCTCAGAAGACGAAGATCAGGACCAAGACCGCGGCGAGCAGTTGCGCGATCCGCCAAACGGTCGTCGTCCACGAGTCGCCCTCCGCGGTGTAGGCCCCGAGGAACAGCGCGAGTGTCACAAAGAACCCGCCGATGCCGACCAGGGCGAAGGCCGCCATCGCGATCGCGGAGCCCGCACCCCCGCCGCCCGCAACCGCCAGCATGGAGATGCTGATGAGTCCGGTCAGCAGCGCGACGAGGCCGAAGACGAGCAGTCCGAGGTGCTCCGGCGGCGACTTCCCGATCTCCCAGAGTCTCTCGCCGATTCCCGCCATCGTGGCCACCTCACCCGAAAATCGTGGGGGAGTTCGCCAAGACCAGCAGGAGGGCAACGAATCCGACGATCAGCAGGAACAGGCGCACGAAGATGTCCATGTCCTCGACGAAGACCGCGGCTCCGACGAGCCCGATCACGAAGAAGAACATCCCGGCGTGAGCGACCGCGGGTCCCCAGACGTTGCCTAGGTCCTGGCGCGCGAGCGTCTGCTCCGTCGTCTCGCCCGGCCGTGGCGCGGCGTTGCTCGTCTTCTTTCGATCCATCATCATGCCACTCATCATTGGGGGCGGTGGTGCTTGCATCCAGTCCCAACCTCGAAAGGCACAGTTATGTCCAGATTTATATATATTCCGCTGAATGGGCAGTTCATATAAATTTCGCAAACGAGGCGGTCGGCACCCTCGCGAACGACCCATCGCCCATTCCGTTTCGCCTCAAAGGCCCGTTTTTCCCGGGTTCAGCACGCGATCCGGATCGAGCGCGTCCTTGACCCGCCGGGCGACATCCAAGCCGGCCCCAAGCTCCTCGCCCATGAGGTGCGATAGCTTCACTCCGACGCCATGGACGTATTCCATCGACCCTCCGAGCGCTTGCGCACGGCGGATCATCTCGTCGATCGCCTCTGCCACGGCGAGCTTTGCGGCCGACCGATCCGCACCGACCGGGCGAATGACCTCGAGCGAGACAAGCTCTGGCTGCGTCCAGATGCCGAAGCCGATCGGCCTGACGTCGTGGCGCCGCAGAACCGCGAGGGCCGCCCGGCGATACGCGAGGATCTTCGACCGAGGGAGCGCGACGTGCACGTAGTCGAAGATGACGTCTTTCAGGAAGACGTCCGCCCGCGTGACTCCCGGCGAGACCTGGTCGTGCGCGTAGATGATGTCGTGGCGCGTGCGCCAGTAGTCCCGCGCCTCCCGGTCGGGAAGGGCGCGCGCACGAACCGCCCGGAGGTATCGCCGAGCCACCCGCCACGATGCCGCGACGATTTCGCGCCCACCCGCGAACCCGAGGTAGAGCGTTGGAGGTCCTGCGTCGGACCCCCACGGCAGCGCGGGCGCGGGGAAGGCCTCCTCGAAATCCATGGCGCTCGGGACGAGGCCTGCGTCGTACATCCGGGAGATGCACCGCAGCCCGGCCGGGAAATCCCGGAGCCGGAAGGCGTGGATCTCCTCCCGCTCGGGGACGGGGAAGACGCGGAGGGTCGCGGCGGTGACGATTCCCATCGTCCCTTCCGTCCCGATGAACAGCCGCTTCAAGTCGAGGCCGGTCGTGCTTCGGGCCGCGGGTCGCGTCCGGACGATCGTGCCGTCGGCGAGGACGACCTCGAGGCCGAGCACCTGATCGCCCATCGTCCCGCGCAGGTATCCGGCATACCCGATCCCGTTCGTCCCGATCGCGCCGCCGAGCGTCGCACGAGGCCGCGACCACGGGTCATGGCCCAGGGAAAGCCGTCGCTTCCGCAGGCGGCGATCGAGGTCTTCCAGCACGATCCCCGCTTCCGCTGTGGCGGTGCGAGAGATCGCATCGATCCGGCGGACCCGCCGCATCCGGCGGAGATCGATCACGAGCGAATGCAGACCCGGGCGCGCACCGCCCATGAGGCCCGTGCCGCCTCCCCAGGGGACTATCGAGAGGCTCGCGGTCTTGGCGAAGCGCGCGACGGCCGCGACATCTTCGGCGGACCGGGGCCACACGACCGCGGCGGGTGAGGGCCCTTCGTCCGAGATGCGGGAGCCGCGGTGGGCCCGAAACGCATCGGAGCGATATCGGGGTGGGACCGCAGCGCCGATGGCGACCGCAGCCGCGCCGAGGCGACCGACGAGGTCCTCGAACGTCGTGACCACGGGGCCGCAACGCACACCGGCTATTCAAGTCGCGCGGGATGTCACGCGCGCTCGAGATAGTACAGGGTGTACGCCTTGCGGGCCGGCGTCGCGTATGCGTTGTGCTCGAGGCGGACCGGGATCCAGGAATCGGGAACCTCGATCAGGTCTTCCTCATCGCACTCGACGCGCTGCAACTTGGCTTTCATGGGGATTCCGCGTCTTCGTGCGCGGATGGTGCCATAGGCCTTTCGGACCCGTTCTCGCACATGATTCTCCCACCGCGGGTCGGGAGACGACCTCCATCGGAAGAGGCCCCGGAACTCGCGGGGACCGGTCGACGGCCGGCGACGAGGACGCGCCCTCGCGCGCCGCCGAAGGGGGCTCGCTGAATGCGAAGGATCCTCCTCCATGGCGCCAAGATGGGCTGTATTATGACTATAATCAAGCGGTTTGTCTTGCCTCGGATGGCCGTCTAAGGGAGGGAAACGCTTTTGACCCCTACGTGTATGGAGGGAACGAGGTCAAACATGCCGTACACGTACCAGGGATGGACGCTGTACTCGCGAGACGTGAAACTGAAGAAGGGACCGAAAGTGACGATCTACTTCTTCAGTAAGCGGAAGCCGAAAAGCGGCAAACCGATGGATGAAATGCCGAAGAATCGGAAGATCGGCGTGAACAAGCGCACGGGCCTTCCGTTTCTCCGGAAAGGTTGAGTCCAATCTCGCGAACCCCACCCGCCGAGGCAGCATGGGGGAGGACCTCGGCCCTTTTCTCTTTCCGTCCGTACTCCAGGAACGGACCGCTCCGCGCGGGCACCTCGGTAGCGCCATGGCACCCGCGAATGCGCGTGGCGCACACTGCCACACGTCCGATTCCAGACGTGGACCAAGGGCGCGTATGTCCGCGAGCGCCCCGATGCCTGCCGCGATAGCGGAGCATCCGGTCTCCGGATTCCTGCCACTTGGCCCACAGGTCGGATCTCCGCCGCGACCGCGTTCCGATGGCCGACCGGCGATTCCGTTGGAAAGTATTTTACCGGAGGCGTATTGCCCGCCACCATGCCCGAAGGCACCGTCTCGTTCGAGGTCGCGGCGCCGGTCGATCGGGTGTGGGCGTTCCTCTCCGACATGCGCCGCGTCGGCGGCTGCGTGCCCGGCGTACAATCGGTCGAGGTCCTCGACCCGCACCGCGCGCGCTGGAACCTCAAGGTGAAGATCGGCCCGCTCTCCCAGGAGTTCGTCGTCCTCACGGAGACGCTCGAGCAGGTCCCGCTGCAACACGGACGATTTCGCGGTGAGTCCGACAACATGGACATGATGGGGACGATCGACCTCGCTCCGCTCGGGGACGCCACGAAGGTCACGTACACGATGGCCGTGCAGGCGAAAGGTCCTCTCGCGCGGATCATGGACAATTTCATGCGGTCGAAACTGAAGTCGCAGACCGAAGAGTTCGCCGCGAACGTGAAGAAGGCGCTCGAAGGCTGACGTCGAAGCGTTTTTCGTCCGCGCCGCCTCCTACGCGTGGCCACCGTTCAACCGTGATAACGGGAGGCGATGTCTTTTAATCGGGCGACCCTGAATCGGCCGCGTGTCGTTCGGACCGCCAGCGAACGGCAGCGAACCCCCCCGACCGAAGTTGCTGGCGGAAGAACTTCTGCTCTACGACAAGGACGGACAGTCCCTCCTCGACGACCACGCCCTGCGCATCCTGATCGCCCTCCACCAGGAGAAGCTGACGGCCCAGGAGATCGCGAACCGGTACCGCGTCCCGATCGCCGCATGCTATCGGCGCGTCCGCCGGCTCGCCTCCCTCGGACTGATCTCCGAGGCGGGATTCGTGACGGAGGGCCGTCGAAGGCCGGCGCGCCTCTACAAGTCCGAAGTGGACCGCTTCAACATCACCTACGGCAGCGGCAAGATGCATCTCCATCTCATCCTCCGGAACGGCACGGACATCGCGACCGTCGTTGGGGTGCCGCCGGACATCGCCCTCAGTGAAACAGCGGCTCCAGCCCCGCACGATATCGGGGAATATCCGTCCGCATGATGTCCGGGTTCGCGCGCCGCTCGAGCGCGCTGTAGTACGCGAGGAACTGCAGCGGCACGATGCTCACGATTGGGCGGAGGACCCGCACGGTCGACGGGAGCCGGATTTCCGCATCGGGCGCTTCGCCGATCGTCGTCACGCGCGCTCCGAACCGCACCAGGGACTTCCGAATTGCCTCGGCCCGCGCCCCGTCGTCCCGGGACCTCAGCATGACGACGGACTCCCGGCGATCGACCGAGAGGCAGGGACCGTGGAGCACCTGCTCCGTGTGGTAGCCGCTCGCCGGGAGGCTGCACGTCTCCCGGATCTTCAGGGCCGCCTCCAGGGCGGTGATCGCATCGAGCCCGCTCCCGAGGAACGTCACCCGATCGCGCCGCGCCACCGTCGCGGCGATCCGCCGGATCGCACCTTCGCACTTCAGCGCCCGTGCGAGCACCCGAGGGAGTCCCCGCAGCGCCCGGCGCACGCCGGCCCAGGACGCCCCGCCGACGTCCGCGGCGAGCGCTGCGAAGGCCGCGAGCTGCGTCGTGTAGCTCATCGTGTTCGCCCAAGACCGGTCGTGGACGGATCCGATGACCAGGGACCGGCTCGTTTCCCGTTCCATGTCGGAGCCAGGGAGCCCGCAAAGCCCGACCGTCCGTGCGCCCACCCGGCTCGCGCGGCGCAGCGCGAGGTTCGTCGTCGAGGTGGAGCCGCTGTGGCTCACGCCGAGGACCGTTGATCGGCGCGGCGTTCCGACGCCGTACGCGAGATCGTACGCGTGGACGGCGCGGACCACCTTCGACGTCCCGAACGCTTCTTGGAGGACTTCGGCTCCGTACATCGCCGAATGGAAAGACGTGCCACACCCCGTGATGACGATGTTGCGGTTCCGACCGAGCATGTCGTCCGCGCGTAGGCCCTCGAGCCGGCCCAAGGTTTCCGCGACGTAGTGCGGCTGACCGCGAATCATGTCGTGCATGTAGAACGGCGGACGGTCTCGGGGATGGGGGAAGGAGACCATGCGATGGCATCGCCTCGCCGAGCTTTAACCCGACATGCGCCCGTTGGGGAATCGGGCCGGGGGAAAACAGAACAAGGCAAGTCACTTTTAAAGGCAAACCCGGACGCATGCAGGGGCCGCGAGGTGACCCATGGACCCGCCGCCGAAGGACCCGAACTAGGGACGCGTTGGTCGCGCGGCCGAACGGTTCGCGGGAGAGTCGGTGTCGGTGAGGAGCGGTTCGAGTTCCGCTAGCAGGGCGTCGTTCCCCAGGGCGCGGGCCAACCGTGCGGATTCGTCGAGGTATCGACGGGCTTCCGACGAATCTCCGTGTTCCACGTGGAAGCGTCCCACATAGAGGAGCGACTGGGCCAAGTCCGATTGGTCGGCGAACTCCCGGAGGCCGCGCAGGCCCTGCTCCCAGAGCCGAGTGGCCCGGCCCCACCGGCCTAGTTCGAACTCTCGCTGTCCCTCATAGATGCAGAGCAAAGAAAGCGTGTCTCGTTCCTCGAGGATCTGGACGAGGCGTTTCGCTTCGGCGAGCTGGTTCGCCGTTTCAGCGGCGCGGCCCATGTCCATGAGGGAGGCGCACCGATCCATCGTCGCATACGCGACGAGCCGCAAATTGCCGACGAGGCGGGCGATCTGCAACGCGCGATCGTAGCACCGCACGGCTTCCTCGTACCGCTTGTATGCGAGGCCCTGATCGAGATGGCCCCGGTCCATCTCGATACTCCCGAGCGCGGTGAGACCCCGCACGAGCGCTCCGGGGGCCGAGCCCTCCGTCGCAAGGTCGACGGCGGCGTTCATGTGGCCCGCCGCCTCCGCGAGCTTCCCTTGGCCTTTCTCCAAGAGGGCCATTTCCCTCAAGACCTCTCCGAATTCCGCGCCGTCCGGATGTTCCTTGAGTCGAGCCTGGGCCTCGACGAGATGGCCGAGCGCCTTCGCCGGCTCATTCCGGCACCGCTCAATTGATGCGATCTTCCGGAGGAGTCGCGGGATCCGCTCCGGCCGGCCGACGGCCTCGCACCGCCGCACCGCGTGGCGGTACTCGAGCAGCGCGGGGTGCAAGTCCCCGAGGGCCCGCAACGCATCTCCGACGACCTCGGGCAGGACGCACATCGGGACCGCCTCGAGGCGCGCGGGATCGATCTTCCGCAGGACGCTCAGCATCTCCGAGGCCGGCACGGAGTCGGGCAGGCCGGCGCCGCGGGACGCCAGGAACTCGCCAAACCCCTTCAAGTCCCCGGCCTCGACGAGATGGAAGAGCCCCTCGAGGCGGTCGTGCATCTCGGAACCGTCGAGGAAGTACGCGCTCGCGAGCGAGTGGAAGGAGTGCCGCCGCGCTTCCGGCAACCGGTCTTTGATGTACTCTCGGATCGAATCGTGCACGACGACGCCTCCCGAGATCGTCGGCGCCAGTAGGTTCTTCGCCTGGAGCGAGTGGACGGCCGCCTGCCATTCCGGGGTGAAGCAATGCATCGCGTCGAGCGGCACGAGGCCGCGGAAGAGCGACGCCGCCTCGAGGAGCGTGCGTTCGTCCTTGGCGAGGGTCCGCCAAATCTCCCGCTCGAGGTAGCGCGTCATTTCGCCGCTCACCATCGAACCGGTCTGGGCCGCGAACGACAGGAGGATCGGGTGCCCACGCGCGGTGTTCGCGACGCGCTGGAGTGCGACCTCGTCTCCCGCGAACCCTTTCGCCCGCAGGAGGGACAGGGACGCATCGAGGTCGAGACCCCCGATCCGGAGGACTTCGACGCGCGGACGCCTCGGGACCTTTCGACGCGCGAGGTTCGCGGGGACCGTCCGGGAGACCATGACGACTTTCGTCGGATTCGACTGACACAGCTCGAGGATCGGCCCGCGGAGGAACCGCGCGAGATCCGGGTTGGCGCGCTGGAAGTTGTCGAGGACGAGGAGGATCGGCAGATCCTTCAGGTCATGGTCCAGGACCCGCATCGTGACGGGCTGCGCGTGCGCCCCGCCCTCTCGCAACAGGTTCGTCAGGCCACGGCGGCCCAGCCGGGCGAGGAACGCCGCGAGCTCGCGAAGGAACGCGGGCCGCGTCGTGCCTTCGTGGATCTCGAACCAGTAGATGTACAGGCGAGGTCGCTGGCGAACGAGCCAGCTCGCGACGAGCGCGCTCTTGCCGATCCCCGCGATCCCCGTGACGACGAGCACGGCGGACGGCGAGGCGGCCCAGGAATCGAGGGCGCGGGACTCCTCGGAGCGTCCGAAGACGCGACCGAGCCGGCGGAGCGTGTCCCCCCAGAGGATCGGCGCGACGGCGCCGGACCCGATCCCCTGGAGCTTCGTGAAGTCGAGCCGTCCCCGGCGGATCAGGGAAACGACGGCGGTCAGGTTGACGTAGGCAGGAAAGATCTCCGGAATGTCCGACACCCGCATCGGCGTCGGATCGAGCGTGGGCGCGACGACCTCGACGATGTCGGTCTTCAGTCGGGCCCGGAGTTTCATCGCCTCGACCCAGCCCTCGTGGCTCAGGCGGTACACCGTCTTCCGCACACGGTGTCCCGGCACATGCGCGCGCTCGCCCACGACGAGGCCGCTCGCCTCGAGGCGGGCAAGCCACTTCGTCGCCGTCGTGCGGCCCGAGTGCGTCGAGGCGGCGATCCCTTCCTGCGTCAGCACGGAGAGCGTCACGGGTTCGTGCGCCGCCGTCGCAGACAAGTGGGTGAGAATCCGGTTCGGCGTGGAGTAGAACCGCTTCCTCCGGTACCCCCGCGCCACGCGCCCGGAACGGGCGAAGGGCATTTAACTTATTCGAGAATGGAACATTTCGCGGTCGATGATATTCTCAGAAGCGATACCGTCGTCGGCGCGCGACGCAACCCTTTAGCGGGCGCGAGCGCTCGACCCGCGGATGAAGGCGATCGCATGGGTCCGCGCTTCGCAGACAATCCTCTTCGAGGCCTCGATCGTGCCCGCGCTCGCAGGCACCGCGGCCGCCGTCGGCTCCGGCGCGGCGTTCCGACCGGAGGATCTCGGGCTGATCCTCCTGTCGCTCGTCGGCATCCAGGCGGGCGCGAACCTGTTCAAAGGATACTATGAGGGACTCGACCGGTCCGTCCCGCCTTCCTCCCCCGGCGCGTGGTTCGCCTTCGACAGCGGCGCGGCGATCGGCCTGACGCGGGATCCGAAGACGGTGCTTCGCGCGGGGAGCGTGTGCTTCGCAGTCGGCATCGTGGCGGGACTCGGATTGGTCGCGATCACCGCGAACCTGGTCCTGCTCGCGTTCGGTCTTGGAGGCGCGGTCCTCGCATGGAGCTACAGTTCGCCTCCCCTGAAGCTCAGCTACCGCGGAATCGGGGAGATCTCGACCTTCCTCGCGTTCGGCCCGATCATGACCGTCGGTGCGACGGTGGCATTCGGCGGTGCGGGAGTGGAGTCGAGTGCCTTCGCTTCCTTGACCCTCGGGTTCCTCGCCGCCGCCATCTCGTTCGCCCGCTACTTCCCGAATCGGGAGGAGGACGTGGCAAAGGGCAAGCGCACCCCGGTGACGCTCCTCGGCGTTCGCCGAGCGACTCGGGCGTTCGTCGCCCTCCTCCTGGCCCCGTACCCCGTCGGCGCGCTCTGGCTCGTGCGCGGTGGCGGGATCCTCTGGATGCCCATCCTAGCGGTGTTCGTCGCCCTCATTGGGCTGTCCCTGCGGCGTGCGGGGGGGCGATCGGGGGAGTATCGGACCGCCATAGCGCTGACGATCGCGACCCATTTCGTCGTCGGGCTCTCGCTGATCGCGGAGCTCGCGTTCCGGCTATAGGTTCGGCACGCCGGCGAGGAGGTAGCCGGCCGTCATGCCGGCTCCGAGCAGCAGCACGGCCTGGATCGTCGCGGCGTTGGCCCGGATGTGCGCGGGATACTCGCGGAAGTGGGCCCGCAGGACGGATCGAGCGGTCGACAGCGGGACGATTGCAATGAGCCCGAGCACGGATGGCCATGGGACGAGCTGTGCCACCGCGAAGACGACGAGCAGAAGGAGGGCCGCGAACACCATCGCCTCGTACAGCCCGACGGACCTCTCGAGGCCGATCCGCGCGGGAATCGTGCGTTTCCCGCCCCGGGGGTCCGTCTCGTGCTCCGGCATCTCATTCACCAGGAGGAACGCGGCGACGAGTAGCCCGAGCGGGATCGAGGCCCAGACCGGCTCCGCCGAGACGGCGCCCGTCTGCACGACGTACGACCCGAGGACGACGAGCGGCCCGAAGATGACCGCCACCGCGATCTCGCCGACGCCGTGATACTGGAGCGCGAGGGGCGGCAGCGTATAGAACACCCCGATCGCCCCACCGATCCCCCCGAGGGCGAGCAAGATCCATCCGTTGGGGCGGGTGGCGGCCAAGACGAGTCCGATCACCGCGGCGGCGGCGAAGAACCCCATCCAAACCCGATGATGCGCCTCGAAGGACACGGCCGCATCCGGGAGGACGCGCGCGCCCCCGGTGAAGGGGCTCACGAGGCGCGGAGGCAAGTTGTCGACGCCGCGCTTGAAGTCGATCGAGTCGTTGCTCATGTTCGTGCCGGCGTGGAGGCACACGACGCCCAGGGCCGTCAACGCCAGCGCGGCCGCATCGAACCTCCCCGTGCGACTCCAGGCGATTGCGGTGCCGAGCGCGACGCCGACCAGCGAGGCGAGGAAGCTGTGCGGCTGGGTCGCCTTGAACCAGATCCGCAGGGAGGCCATCCTATTCCCAGACCGTCTGCTCCCGGGGGAGCACGCGGACCTCGATCAGCGTCAACGGACCGGGACCCGGGTTGACGACCGTGTGCGTCTCGCCCTTGACGAATCGGGCGACCGAGCCCGCGTCGATGTCGTACGTCGTGCCGTCAGCGATGATCTGGCCGCGGCCCTCGAGGATGTAAAAGATCTGCGTGTATCGATGCCGGTGCGGGGGCGACTTCACGCCCGGCTCCATGCGGGCGAGGCCCATGAGCATGAAGTTGCTGTCCCCCGGCCCCATGATCTTCTTGTCGACGATCCCCGGACCGATGCCCTTCTCCCATGGCTCGTCCGGGAGGTTTCGCACCACCGCGCCCTTGCCGCCCGCAACCGGCTCCATCGATGCCCTCGGGACCGAGCACGACGATAGCCTATATCTAGGCGCATGATTACCCGTAATCATATGCCGTTGCGGCGGCTGACCATCGACGTCCCCGGGGACCTCCTGGTTCGCGAAGGCGTCGTCCCGGCCGCGTTCTTCTCCCACAACGAATCGGTCGAGATCCTGCACGTCTATTCGTTCCAGCCGCGCGAGCGCGTCCTCCTCGTCCGGGTCGTCCGATCGGGTCCGCGGCGGACGCTCGAACAGATCATGCGGTCTCGCGCGCGCTTGCGGCGCCGCTACCGTCTGCGGGATTTCGAGGTCCTGCGCGTCGAGGACGGCGGCCGCACGTACGTCGCGCTCCTCCGACAACGGAATCCGGGAGCGCTCGAGGCGATCCTCGAGGACCTCGGGGCGCGCGTCACCCCGACGACGCCGACCGTCATCCGCAAGGACTCCGCGACCCTCTCCTTCCTCGCCGACGACGGCGCCGCGCGCCAGGTGTTCACGTTGTTGGACGGCCTCGGGGTCGGGTGGCGGCTGCGGGGCCGCCGCGCGATCCGCCATCCGGCCGCTCACGCGGACGAGGGACTCACGGGCCGCCAGCGAGAGGTCCTGAGCCTCGCGTGGACGCTGGGATACTTCGACATCCCGGCGAAGGTCGGGCTCGGCAAGCTCGCCGAGCTGACCGGCTTGAGCCGGAACACGGTGAGCCAGCATCTCCGCCGCGGCCTCCGTCGAATCTTGCGGGAGTCCCTCCCTTGAGAGGTGTGGGCGGTCCGTGAACCGCGCCGCTCAGCTCGCGGCCTTGAGCTCTCCAAAGATCCGCAGGTATTCGCGCAGGTAGCGCGTGATCAGGAAATGACGTCGTACATGCTCGCGTCCGGCCTTGCCCATCGCCTTTCGGCGAGTCGGATCGCGGAGCAGCTGGATTGTGCGGTCCGCCGCCTCTTTCACGCTCGAGACGAGGTAGCCGGACCTCCCGTCCTTGATCTGCATTCGGATGCCGCCGACGTTGCCCCCCACGACAGGCACCCGCTTCCACAGCGACTCGCTCACGATCAACCCGAACCCCTCACGCAACGACTTCGCAAGGGACACGTCCGTCTCTCGCTGGAGGACGTTCACCTCGAGGGCGCCGACGCCCCGGAGGTCG
>VBMM01000001.1 GCA_005878415.1 Methanobacteriota archaeon | reverse complement strand
AATGACTGAGGAGAAACACCGAGTGAGGCCGGAGGAGATGAAGGAGATGTTCGAGGTCGCGTCGGAGAAGATTCCGGCGCTATTGAACAGCCTCACGGACTCGATCTACGGAAAGGACGCGTCGGCGAAGTTCGGGGCCGCGGTGGCGGACTTCTACAGCACCCTGAAGAAGAGCGGCATGACGGAGGAGCAGGCGTTCAAGCTCACGGAGCAGTACATGTCGTCGCTGAACCTGGGCGGGATCATCGCGAAGGCCGTCGGGAAGCGCCACAAGGACGAAGAGTGATGGCGGACACCGGCGACCGCTTCCCCGTCGTGCTCATGGCGGCGTTGCCCGGGCTGACGATCCGGTTCGGGCTGACGTTCCTCCGGTTCCAATCTCGCCGGAGGCAGGGCGTGCGACGGTTCCGCGAGACGCTCGAGGCCGGAGGCATGCCCCCGCGGGAGGCCGCCCTCCTGGCGCAGTCGTACTACGAGGCGGGCTCCCTCCGAGAAATCCTCCGGCGTTAGGCGCAACTATTTATCGAGACGGCCGCATCGCGCGGTTCCGTGACTTCCCAGGAGGCCCTGGCACGCATCTTTGCGAAGGCCCGCGCTTTCCGCGGGACGCCCTATTTCCGAGTCCTGTACATATTGGTCCTCGGCGGCCTCGTCGCGGAACTGTACCTGCTCACGGCGAGCTCGCTAGCGTGCCTGATCCTGTTCCTCATGCCCCTCACCGTGTTCCTCGTCCCGTACTACTTCGGCGAGCGACGGATGCGGCATTTCGCGCTGAACGCGCTGCCCATCTTCGTGATCGCGACGCTCCTCGCCGGGGGCATGGCGACGCAGGCGCTCCTCGCCCAGGCCGAGCCCGTCGAGCTGAGCAGCGCGGCCGTCCCGTTCTCGGCCCCGACGATGGCCCTCGCGAACGGCACCGTCGCGCCGTACCACGCGGACCCGAACCGGGACTTCACGTTCCGCGTGAGGCTCATCACGACCGTCAACGATTCGTACCTGAATTACACCGTCTCCCTGAATCTCACCGTAATCGATGGCGTCTCCGGGACCCAGCCCGCGTTCTCGATGGCGTACAGTCCGGGGACGAACAGCTCGACGAACCCCCGCAACGGCACGTGGTACGAGGCGACCCTGCCGCTCGGCGGATCGATTTACGGCTACGCGTTCTCCGTGACGGACAAGCGCGGGAACTGGACCTACACGCCGTCCGACTTCGGGCCGATCACGGCGTCCGGCACGGCGTTCTACGGATTCTTCACGTACTATACGGGGATCTCGATGACCTTCCCCGCGCTCTTCTACTTCGTCATCCTGTTCATGTGGTGGTACACGATCCGGATGCGGGAAAACCGGGCGCGGATGCTCGGCAAGGAGCCGCTGATCCCGAAGGAGAAGCCCTTGCCGAAACCCGGCGACAAGGTCGTGGATAAACCCGCGGATCCCGGCGGCAAGGCGTCGAAGGCCGCGGCGTTCACGTGCACGAACTGCGGCGCCGACGTGGGCGAGGACGACGAGAAGTGCCCCAAGTGCGGGGCCGTCTTCGAGGAATAAGGGCGTCCGCCATCGTGCACTTTCGCTCACCCCCACCCGGCAGGTTGATAGCCTCTCCCTCCATGGAATCGGCCGGGCACGTTCTCTTAGGAAACCTTAAATGGCAGCCCCAAACATGCGGGACCCCGGGATGGGAACGCCCCGCGTTCTCGTGAGCCGTACCGGGTGATTGCATGCCCTCGACCTCGATCGCCGAGGAGCTCGCGAAGAAGCAGCGCGAGATCAGCGTCTCCGAGTTCTTCGAGAGAAACAAGCAAATCCTGGGCTACGACTCGGCGACAAAGGCGCTCCTCACTGTCGTGAAGGAAGCTGTGGACAACTCCGTGGAACATGACGAACCGGTCATCGTGCGCCAGGACGGTTGGACAAGACTCGTTCCGATCGGGGAGTTCATTGACGAGAAAGTAAGGGAGCAACTCGGAGAAAAATCGGATGAGCCGGAGAGGATTTCGGTTCCGCTGGCTGATTGCCAAGTTCTTGCCTATGATGACTCGACGTTGAAAGTTGGTTTTCGCGCCGCGGTGATGGCACACCGCCACCGGCTCCATGGCCCGCTTGACGAACTGGAACTCACAGGCGGCAGAAAGGTCACGGTGACTGGCTCTCACTCGGTCTTCGCACTCTCTGACGGGCGCATTGTGGCCTTTCGAGTCGAGGACCTTCGAGCTGACGACTACGTCGTTGTGCCGAATCGCGAAATTGGACTGGGCCCGGGCGTTGAAGAGATAGACCTGAGACCTTGGCTGATGTCATTACACAGTGATCGGGCCAAATCGATCATGATTCATGGCATGTCGCAGGCGTTGCCGGGCGTGCCGCGCGATTGGAAGCGCTTCGATTTTGTGCCGCTCGAGTACATACGGAGTCGAAAGCTTTCCATCCCGTCCAACGCCCGCATGAATGTCCGATTCGGGAAGAGCCGCCTGCCGGTCGTCCTCCCCGTCACGCACGAACTGATGCGGTTCCTAGGCTTGTACGCCGCAGAAGGAACACGACTCGACGCCACAATCTTCCTCAGTTTCGGCGCTCATGAAAGGAATCTTATCGAGGAGACCAAACGCCTGGTCGTCCAGGCATTCGGCCCGGAGACTCGGGTCTCGGCGGTGCCTGCGCACAAGACGGCCGTGTGCGTCAAAGTGTATTCGAAGATCCTTTCGTGGGTTCTTCGCGACAATTTCCGGTGTGGCGACCGAGCAGGGACGAAACGTGTCCCCGACTTGGTCTTCAACGTCTCCCGCGAACTCCAGGAAGCGTTCATCCAAGGGTATATCGACGGGGACGGACACCGCGGCGCCCAGAAGATCAGCGTCTCGACCGTAAGCGGCGAGCTCGTTTCAGGCCTGTCGACTCTCCTGGCGTCGTTCGGTAAGGCATTCAGTCTCAGCAACCGACCAGCGACCAGCCGCACATTCCCCCAAGGTCATCGAAGCGCTTGCAAGGAAACTTACAGTCTCTTCATTTACGGGAGCATTGGTCCGCAAGGACAACCGAAATCGCCTCTATTCTGGTTGCCATTGGAAGAAACAGGCTTTCGCAAAGTAATCCAGGGGTTGAATCCCGTCAACTCGTACAACACTCCGCTTTACAAGGACATGAAATCCCGGCCGCACTACACCGTGTCGAAGTTCGCCGAGGCCCTCGGACAAGCCGACGAATACGCGAGGACGGATGCGCCACCCGAACTTCGCGGTCAAAGACGATTTCTGGAGAGACTCATTTTCGGAGACGTAGGTTTCCTCCAGGTCCGCTCAATCCGAAGGGTTGAGTCGGCGAGCCCCTTTGTCTACGACTTCAGTGTTCCCGGCTGCGAAAAATTCCTTGGCGGAAGAGGTGTCATTTTTCTCCACAATAGTCTTGACGCCTGCGAAGAGGCCGAAATCCTTCCCGACGTTCGGGTGGAACTGTCCAAAGTGGACAAAGACGAGTTCCTCGCGCAGGTAGAAGACAACGGGCCAGGAATCGTCAAGAAAGAGGTTCCCAATGTATTCGGACGATTGCTGTACGGGTCTCGATTCCATAGCCGCAGGCAGGCACGCGGCGCGCAAGGGCTTGGTATCTCTGGTGCCGTGATGTACGGTCAGCTCACCACGGGCAAGCCCACGAGAATCATTTCGAAGACCGCCGAGATGGATGTGGCGTATCAAGTCGATCTCATCTTGGATACAAAGAAGAATCGACCCACCGTCGTATCCGAGGACTTCGTAGTCCGAGAGCAAATCCATGGAACGAGGGTTGAGATTCCGCTCAAAGGCCGCCTAGTCGGTGGGAAGCAATCCGTCCCAGAATACCTGAAAGCCACCGCAATTGTGAATCCCCACGCGCGAATCAGCTACCAGCCGCCGGAGGGCGAGGCGGTCGTGTTCGAGCGCGCTACGGAGGAACTCCCGCCCAAGACGAAGGAGATCCCCCCGCACCCCCACGGAATCGAACTCGGCGCGCTCATGGCCATGATGAAGGAGACGAAGTCCCACAAACTTGCGGCCTTCCTGGAGGAGGAATTCGTCCGGGTGTCCTCGCGGGTGGCGAAAGAGATCTGCGGGGCTGCGAACCTCGACCCAGAGATGAAACCGAAGTCCCTCGTCCTCGAGGAGGCGAAGGCGCTCCACGAAGCGATGCAGTCCGCGAAGCTGATGGCGCCTCCCACGGATTGCCTCAGTCCAATCGGGGAACGGTTGATCAAACGAGGGCTGAAGAACGTTCTCGGAAATCTAAGGCCGGAGTTCTATGCGCCTCCCCTCACGCGCGATCCTGCAGTCTACTCCGGCAACCCATTCCAGGTCGAAGTCGGAATTGTGTTCGGCGGCGACCTCCCGCCGGACCAACCCGTGGAGGTCCTCCGATTTGCGAACCGCGTCCCGCTGATGTACCAAGCGGGCGGATGCGCCCTGACCCAAGCCGTCGCCAACGTCGACTGGCGACGGTACGGCCTCGAACAACGTGGTGGCTCGGGCCTTCCATTCGGCCCGGCGATCGTCCTCGTCCATGTCTGCTCGACGAGAGTGCCGTTCACGTCCGAGGCCAAAGAGGCCGTCGCGACGGTCGACGAGATCATGACGGAACTCGATCTCGCGCTGAAGGAATGCGGACGACGCCTCAAAACGCACCTCACGAAGAAGGCCCACCGCGAGAAGACGAAAGAGAAGTTCGAGATCGTCCAGCTGATCCTGCCGCGGATCGCGGAGAAGTCCGCGAAGATCGTGAATAAGAAGGTGCCCTCGCTCGACGCGACGATCACGAAAATCATGGGGGTCGTCTGGATCGATGACACCATCGCATACGACAAGAAGCGCAGGCGGCACGCGGTCACGATCAACGTGCACAACTTCACGGACGCTGGGAAGAAGTTGAACGTCCACCTCCTTCTCCCGCGCGGAATCGATGCGAAAGATTTCGACCCGAAGCCTGCGGAGGTACGCGACGACGGGAAAATCACATGGGAACTCAAGCGGATTGACTCCGTGCAGAGGGCAACTGTCTCGTTCGCTCTCGAAGGACTCGATGAGGCGGAGTACGACGAGTCCGAGATCTTCGTGAGCGGAATAAACCCGGGCCTCGTGATCGGCGCGGAGCCGCTCCCCGGGGACTGGGAGCTGAACTACGCGGACTTCGAGGGAGAGGAAGGCCCTGCGCCCGGGGCGGAGGACGAGGGCGAGATTGACTACGATGAGACGGAGGAGGCACTCGACGATGAGTAAGAAGAAGGCCGCCCCACCAGAGACAAACAAGGCCGTGGACGCCCTCTACAAAATCGCGGAGGAGATCTACGAGGAACTCAACGTCGGCCAGATCCCGAAGATGAAGATCCCGCTGCGCACGAAGGCGAACATCCGATTCGATTCGAAGCATTCCGTGTGGAAGTACGGCAGTCTCATGGGCGTGCGGAGCGCGAAGAAACTGAAAGGGGCGCTCATGCTCCTCCGGACGATGCACGTCCTCGAGTTCATCCGCGACATGATCCGCGAGAATAAGTCCTCGACGCTGAGGGAGATGTACTACATCTCGGAAGGCTGGGACATCGCGAAGTTCCACGCGCAGGACGAGTCGAACCTGCTGGCGGAGGACCTCGAGGTGATCACCCAACTCTTGCGAGAGGACTTCAAACTCCGACCGGAAGAGAGCGGAGCGAGCGTGATCGGGAACCTGACCCTCGAGGAGATCACGCGAAACGGAGAACGCAAACGGATCAACTGCCGGGACGACGTGGGCGACGCGGGCTACACGATCCCCTACAACGTGGAGAAGGAGAAGGTCAAGTTCGTCGAGGCGGACGCGAAGTTCGTCCTCGCGATCGAGACCGGCGGCATGTTCGATCGGCTCGTAGAGAACGGCTTCGACGATGACGCAAAGTGCATCCTCGTGCACCTCAAAGGGCAGCCGTCCAGAAGCACACGGCGACTTCTCAAGAGGTTAAACGAGGAGATGAAGCTCCCTGTAGCGACCTATAC
>VBMM01000176.1 GCA_005878415.1 Methanobacteriota archaeon | reverse complement strand
GGGGGAGAGCCGCTCCTCCAGGGCGAGCCGATCGCCCGCGCGATCCGTGCGCTCTCGAAGACGTTCGTGCACTCCTTCGAGACGGACGGCGAGATCGATCTGCGGAACTTCGACGAGCGCTTGCTGCGAGAACGGTCCGCGGGACGGGTGCGGTACGTGATGGACGTCAAGTGCCCGGGGTCCGGCATGAAGGCGGACAAGGCGTTCGGGAACCTGCCCCTCTTACGCGCGCACGACGAGGTCAAGTTCGTCCTCTTGGACCGGGAGGACTACGACTTCGCGAAGGCCGTGGTGGCGAAGCATCCGACGAAGGCGAGGACGATCTTGTTCTCCCCCGCCACACCGGCCCATCGGGTCGCGAACGGCCTCGACCCCGCGCTCCTGGCGGGCTGGATCCTGAAGGATCGCCTTCCCGTGCGGTTGCAGCTCCAAGTCCATAAGATCGTTTGGCCCGGGAAGGAGCGCGGCATCTGATTCTCGCGTCCGATTTCGACGCGCGTACAATAACCCTTCAATATCGGCAGCCGGCTCGCTGGAGAGCCGCCGTCAGGGCGGCAGGACGGCAAAGACGTGACTGGAATGGCAGCGATCGGACTCGCCATTGCCCTCGCCGCGGTCGCGGCGGTGGGCGTGGCCGCCACAATCAGCCTTCCGGACGCCGCCTGTAACGCGGGGACCGAGATGGCTCATTCGAGCATCCCCGCGGAGACGGGCTCCGGCATCGCGGTGCCGGGCCACGATCATGTCCCCTTGGCTGGGGACAGCGGGTGTGCGACCGGAACGTCCGGCTAGTAGCGAAGCCGAAAGTCATGCGGGAGCTCGGCCCCAGGTCGGGACCCGCCTCTTCCCCTTTGACACGACCGGACAAACCAAGCTTCATCTACCGCCCGCCTTTGCCTTCGTGTGCGCTACGAGGAAATCGAGCACACCGCGGACGTCGGCATCCGGGCCTACGGTACGTCGCTTGGAGACCTCTTCGAGAATGCGGCCGAGGGCATGTTCAGTCTCATCGCGGACTTGGACGGCGTGAAGCCGGTCGGCGAGATCGAAGTCCGGCTCGAGGCGGACGACGTTCCGAGCCTCCTCGTGCGATGGCTCTCGGAGTTGCTGTACTTGCACGAGACGCGGCGGTACCTGTTCCGGCGCTTCCACGTCGAGGTGCGCGGCACGTCCCTGCGCGGCACGGCGGCGGGCGAGGCGATCGACAAGGCCCGCCATGAACTCAAGCTCGCGATCAAAGCCGTCACCCGCCACGCACTCCTCGTCGACCCGAAGGCCGGCGTCGCCCAGGTGATCTTCGACATATGAGGAGCCCATGATCCGCGGCATCACGTTCGACTGGTGGCACACGATTGCGGAGACTCCGCGGCCGGACTACGATGCCCGAATGCGGACCGCCCGGGTGGAGCAGATCGCCTCGGCGCTCTCGGCCCATCGGCCGCGAATCGAGGCCGAGACCCTGTACCGGTCGTACGACCGCCACACGCGGCTCCTCGAGGACCACTGGCACCGGAACCGGGACCTCCTGCCCGACGAGCAGATCGACGCGTTCCTGGAGTTCGCGGGTCTCGACCGCTCGGATGCCCGCCTCCGCGAGCCGATCGCGAAGGCCTTCGGAGAGGCCATCCGCGCCGAGCCGCCGGTGCTCGATCCACACATCCGGGAGACGATCGAGAGGCTCCGCGCGGCAGGCTACCGGATCGGCCTCGTCTCGAATACGGGCCGCACGTGGGGCCGCTTCCTCCGGCCGCTCCAGGATGAGATGGGCATCGGTCACCTCTTCGACGCCCGGGTCTTCTCCGACGAGGTCGGGGTGCGCAAGCCGGAGCCACGGATCTTCGATGTCGCCCTGGCGGCGATGGGACTCCGCGCCGAGGAGGCGGTCCACGTCGGGGACGACGTCGTGGCCGACGTCGCGGGGAGCAAGCGAATCGGGATGCGCGCGGTCTGGTTCAACAACGGGGTGCCGGCGGAGCATGCCGCGCACGCCTGGCCCGCGTCGATCGACGCTCGCCCCGATGCGGAGATTCGCGACTGCCGCGATCTCCCGCGGTTCCTGGAGGCGTGGCGGTGAAGGCGACCGCCGTGGCGCATCCGATTCAGGGGCTGATCAAGTACCACGGCCTCGCCGACCCCGTCCTCCGCCTGCCGTTCCACGATTCGATCAGCGTCTGCACCGCGCCGCTGAGCAGCCGGACGACCGTGGAGTTCGGCGCGTACGCCCGCGACCAAGCGACGATCGAC
>VBMM01000175.1 GCA_005878415.1 Methanobacteriota archaeon | reverse complement strand
CGTTCGAGGAAATCCATCCCCAGGCCGAAGTATTCCATCCGATGGAGCTCGCCCGCGACCTCCGCGTTCCGCTCCAGCGACACGATCAGCGAACCGATCTGGTTGTCCCTCCCGTCCCGAAGCTCCTCCGGGGTGAATGGCTCCGGCCCCAACCGCTCCATCTCCGCCCGGATCGAGGCGAGGGCTTTCGCGAGGTTCGCGGGATTGACGCCCGCCGAAATCGACCACATCCCCCCGGCCGAGCGCGCGTCGAGGCTCGCGAACGCGTAGTACGCGAGGCCCTGCTCGTCCCGCAGGTTCCGACCGAGGCGACCGTACAGCCCGATCCGGCCGAAGAGCAGGTTCGCCAGGTTGAGCGCGTAGTAGTCGT
>VBMM01000174.1 GCA_005878415.1 Methanobacteriota archaeon | reverse complement strand
CGCGTGGAACGCGACGATGTCGGCCCGACGGATGCGGCGGATCCGGTCCGCGTCCCCTTTCGGATCGCGGCCATACGGATGGTCTTTCGGGAACACGCTGCGAGCGAGCTCGCGCATCGCCCGGCTGCGCGTGTCGTCCGCTTCGATGCGGACGTCGTTCTCGAGCTCCTTTCGCACGCGATCGATCTCCCGGGCCGGGAAGGCGGGCCGCGCGAGGCACTCGACGAGGATCCGGATCGTCTCCGCCGCCGTGTCCCGGGTGCAACGCCCCTGGAAGGAGAGGAGCTCCTCCCCGTTCCGGAATTCGAGCGTCGCGCCGATCCCCTCGAGGCGGTCCGCGAGCTTCGCCGCGCTCATCCGTCGGGTGCCGCTCAACAGGAGGCGCGACGTGAACTCGGCGACGCCGTGGGCGTCGCCTTCGGCCGCCACGCCGGCGGGCACGCTCCCCCGGAACGCGACGAACGGGTTCGACCG
Organism: Methanobacteriota archaeon; assembly: GCA_005878415.1. Classification (GTDB taxonomy): domain Archaea; phylum Thermoplasmatota; class Thermoplasmata; order RBG-16-68-12; family RBG-16-68-12; genus RBG-16-68-12. The sequence goes on along the minus strand of VBMM01000174.1, from coordinate 15,074 downwards.
CAACGCGCTCGAGACGAGCACCGCCCCATTCCCCAGCACGGTCCGGTCCGGGAGGTTCACGCGGGGACCTCCTCGGCGTGGAAGCGGACGACGGTCCGATGCTCGTCGACGAGGTAGCGGCGCGCGACGTCCCGGACCTGCTCCCCTCGGACGCGCTCCGCTTTCGCGAGGAGCGACTCGCCGAAGTCCCACGCACGGAGGCCCTCGGAAACCCCCAGCAGGATCCCCTGGAACGTGACCCCGTCCTGTTCGTACCGCGCCCACGCCCGGACCTGTTGCTTCGCGCGGTCCAGTTCCGATTTCGGCGGGACCCCTTTCTGGAGGCGTTCGACCTCCCGGTCGAGGACCTCCTCGACCCGGTCGAGCGACGCGCCCTCCGCCAGGGTGACGTTCGCGAGCACGAGGGACGGATCGATCTTGATCTCCTGCCTCACCCCGACGTCCGTCGCGAGCTTCGAATCGACGAGGGCGCGGTACAGGCGGTTCGAGCGCGGGCGCCAGTCTCCCGCGGCAAAGGGGACGAGCCCCCGCCAGCCGCCGAGGACCGTCGACAGGAGGATTAACGCCGGCGTATCCTCGTGGCCCGCCGCCGGGATGTGCCACCCGGCGGACAGGAGGTCCGCGGGGCCCGGCCGGGCGAGGTCGCTCCGCCGCTCGCCCCGCTGCTCCGGCTCGACGAGCCGCATCGGGTCCGGCGGGGTCTCCGGCCGAAGGGGCGCGAACGCCTCCCGGACGTGCTGCATCGCGACCGCGGGATCGAAGCCGCCGACGAGGAGGAGGGAGGCGTTGTTCGGCGCGTAATACCGGAGATAGTGCCGGTAGAGCGGATCGCGGGCCAGCGTCGCCAGGTCCTGCTTGTAGCCGATCGCGGTCCAGTGGTACGGGTGGACGTGGAACGCGAGGCCCCACAGCTCCTCCTCGACCGCGAACTCGGGCTGGTTCTCCGCGCCTTCCCGCTCGCTGATGACGACCGTCCGCTCCGCCTCGACCTCCTTCGGGTCGAACGCGGCGTTCCGCATCCTCTCCGATTCGATCATCAGGGCCGTGTCCATCGCGCTCGCGGGGATCGTCTCGAAGTACATCGTGTAGTCGGTGTCGGTGAAGGCGTTCATCTTGCCGCCGAGGCGCGAGATCATTTGGTCGATGTCGCCCTTCCCGAGCTTGCCGCCGCCTTTGAAGAGCATGTGCTCGACCCAGTGCGTCGAGCCGGTCATGCCCGGGACCTCGTTGCGCGAGCCGATGCGATAGACGACCCAGGTCGAAAGGGCCTTCGTGTCCGGGATCGGACGCAGAATCACTTTGAGGCCGTTATCGAGCGTCTCGACATGGGTGGGCATCTGGACCGCTGGAAGGCGGAGCGCGATATAGACTTACGGCCGGGGCGCTCGCCCTCCTTCGCGTTAGATGCGACTCCGGGCCGCACACCCTTCGCGTTGAGCTTTCGTATTCGCCTGTAGAGCCGCTCCCTGAAGGCAACCACCTTGTCCGGGTGAAACGCGAAGTATCCCCCATTGGAACCCTGCCGGCCTTGCCGCGTCTCGGAAATGTGGCGGAGGAGACTTGACAACACAGCGGCTTGGGGCTGCTTGATTTGGAGATATGGCTTGATCGACGAAATCACCTGAGCTACCATGCCGCCGACCCAGATCAACTGGTACGCATTGTTCCATCCGCGGTGGACACGCGGCTCGTACACCAGAATCCCACCGTAGGTCTGACGTATTTCCTCCAATACGAATCGGTCCGTATTGGAAATCGATATCCGCGGCCTGTAGCTCGGGTTCCAATTCTTCCGATTCTCCGCCTTGTTGATCATTAGCGAACCTTCGCCATCGATGAATCCGGCCAGGTATCTGTCCGATAGGGTCCTTGACTTGCGACGCTTCCTGTTCCCGCCGCGCATCAGACGGCGGACCGCTACGTCTCTCGTATTCAGGTGCTTCACTCGTTGGTAGAAGGACTCGCGAATCTCCCGCTCCCGATCGGACAGGGGCAGCAGGTGCCCGAGCGAGTCCCGAATCCTTGTGCATCTCTCGACATGACGCTGGAATTGGAGCAGAACCGCGGCTTGCCTCGACTTAACCCTGCTGTAAGGGGCAATCGCTGCGACCAGTTTCGCCGCTGCGGCATTCGTCCAGATTAGCGCGTACGAAGGTTTCCACGCCGCATGTCGTTGGCCGACGGAGGACATAGTTCCTCCAAAGCTCCGCTGCACTTCAGCCAGCACGTGCCGGTTCGTGTTGTAGACGGCCACCCGCAGGCAGAACTCCGGCGAACGGCCTCGACGACGAATCCGAGCAAGACCCAGATAACCTTCGCCGTCTACGAATCCTGCAAGGTAGTCGACCGATACTGGTATTACCTTGCCATGCCTCAAGAGGCTAACTACGTTACACGGAGAGGTCGGTGAAACTACTAAGAGCGCCTATCTCCGCCTTCTCCCTTCTGAGCCTTAAAACGCGCACTTTCGAGGTCAAGCTCGAAGTCCTCTTCCTTCACTTCACCGGGGGTGAAGACCTTGCCGGCCTCAAACTCTAGCTTCTTTTCCTGCTTCTTGCGCTTCTTCGGCTTGTCCTCAGCTTGCTGTTGCATACGGGGCCTCCAGTTTGGTGGCATAGGGATCGAGCAAATCGATGCGCCGTCTCGTTCCGTCGTTCACGATTAACACGGACCAATCGATCATCTCGATATTGAATGTGTCGCACAGGGTTCGGCGCAAGAGAGCACGGCTGTCTTCGGGCGGCTCACGGATCGCTCGCTTGATCGCCTCGTCGTCCGTGATGCGATCCACGAGGCCGGCTCGCTGCCGTTTGTAGAAAAGTGAGCGTTCCGCGGCGATCTCGGAGTACTGCTTGCACGCCATCATCTCGACGTCGGGACCGCCTTTCTTGTCGGCGGCCTCTTGGATCGCGTAGTACCGGTCCAGCCATTCGACGTGGCGGGCGGCATCCTTCGACCGCCGGTTCGCGAGGTCGTCGAGGACCTCCTCGAACATCCGCAAGGCGCGGTGCTCCCAGTCGTCCTCCACGATCGCCTCGATCTTCTCGAGGTAATACCGCTGGATGTCGATCGGCGAGACGATCTTGCCGTCCTCGAGCTCGACGGTCCACTGCTCCGGGTTCCGGATCTCGACGTTGTGCCACAGGTCCCGGATCGGATCCTTCATTCGGGGCACGTCGTCGAGCGCGTCCGCCTCCATCAGCTGAAGCACGGCCGACGTCGTGAAGTGCCGCAGCATGATCGCCGTCTCGTTCATCAGGGCGTCCCCCACGATCACGTGAAGGCGCCGCCAGAGCCGCCCGTCCGCGTGGGGCTCGTCGCGCGTGTTCAGGATGCCCGTGTCGTGCATCGTCTCCCCGCTCACGACCTGGGACGTCAGGAAGGCCATCGGCGAGAGCACGTACTTCCCCCGGACGATGTCCCCGGCCCCCGTGAAGATGATCCGCGTCGCGAGGTGGGGCACGAGTTCCCGGATGAACCGCCCCGGGAAGGCGACGTCCCGGGAGACGCAGTAGTTCTCGTGCGACCCGTACGACGTCCCGTCGGGCGAGGTGTTGTTCTTGAAGGCGTGGATCTTCGTCTCGCCTGTGTACTTTTCCTCCATGATGCGGCGGAGCCAGTCGAGGATCTTCTCGCCCGCCTTCTCCCACGTCACGACATCGTGGAAGTTCGTCGTCTCGGCGGTGCTCACCTCGAAGTGCCCGACGTCGTAGTAGACGCGCGAGCCGTTCGTGATGAACTCCCCGGCGAGGTGCAGGTCCGAGTCCCGCAGGAGGTCGAGCGCCATCATGTGCGGGTCGAAGCCCATCGTGCCCATCTTGCGGCAGTACAGCGTGTACTCGTGCTCCGTCCCCTGGACCATCTTCTTCATGCGTCACCCGACCATCGGGTCCGCACCGGTCCGGAAGACCTCCCGCTGGCGCTTCTCGTAGACGTACATCTCGGTGATCGCGTGCTCCTTGCACTCCTCATCGATCGCCATCTCGAGGTCCTTCAGGCTCAGGCCTTCCTTCTTCCGTTCCGGCTTCTTGAGCGTGATGACCCGCTTCACGAAGTTCTTCTTCGCGGTGGTCACGATGGCCTCGATGATCGCGCCGGAGATGATGTCCTTCCGCTTCACCGTCTTGATCGCTTCCTTCGCTTCGGCGTCGAGCTTGACCTTGACCCACTTGTTCTCGCCGTACAACTCATCCAGGACGTAACGGCGGAGCGTCTCGACGGCCTCCTTGTGCCCGCCGGACTGCTCCTCCAGACCCGCGGCGACGGGGAGGTCCTCGTTCAGGTAGATCTTCAGGATCTCTTCGGCCGCGTTCCGGTCGGGCCGCGGGATCTCGATGATCTCGTCGAACCGCCCGGGCCGGAGCAGCGCGGGGTCGACGAGGTCCGCGCGGTTCGTCGCGCCGATCACGAAGACATCGTGCAGCTCGACGAGCCCGTCCATCTCGCTCAGGATCTGCGCGATGATGTTCTTGTGCACGCCGGAGGTGTCCATCATGCCCCGCACCGTGAAGAGGGCCTCGATCTCGTCGAAGAAGACGATGCTCGGCTTCTTCTCGTGCGCCTGGCGGAAGATCTCCTTGATGATGCGCTCGCTCTCCCCGACCCACTTCGAGAGGACGTCCGCGATGCTGACGTTGAAGAACGTCATGTCGTTCTCCGTCGCGATCGCCTTCACGAGGAGCGTCTTGCCGCAGCCTGGCGGACCGTACAGGAGGATGCCCCGCGGCGCCTCGAGGGAGATCTGCGCGAACAGCTTGGCCTCCTGGTATGGGAGGACGACGACGTCCTTGATCCGCTCGATCGCCTCCATCAACCCGCCGATCGCGGTGTAGTTCACGTTCGGCTTCTCGCCGAGCAGGAGCGACTTGACCTCGAGGTTCGGGAGGACATCGAGGACCTCCATCGTCGGAGGCAGGACGCTGATCTGGAATCCGGGTTTCAGCTTCTTGTAGACGCCCTTGTCGCAGTCGATGAGCCGCTTCTCCATGTCGCCCTCGACGGAGATGACGAGCTTGCCGTCCATCATGTCGGCGACCTTGGCGATGACGCCCTCGTTGTGGACGGCGCTGCCCTCGACGATCGCATACGTCTGCGGATGCACCCAGACGTACTGACCGACGCCCAGCTGCGCCTTGTCCACGAGGCCGGTCGAGACCTTCAGGAGTTCGGTCGCGCGGGCGACGACCACCTGGTTGCCGTCGAGGTCCGGGCCCTCCTTGCGCACGACGTACGCGTAGAGGAGGGGCGGTTGCTTGATCTTGTTGAACTTGTCCTCGTATGCCTTGAGGCGGTACTCCCGCTCCTCGATCTCGTATCGGAAGGAGTGGAGGTCCCGCTCGTATTGCCGACGCAGGCGGTCCATCTTTTCCTCGAACTCGTCCCGCACGTCGTCTGCCGACTTCGACACCTTCCCGTCGCCCTCATCGCTCGCCATTCGTTGATCTCCCTACGTATGTGTCCGCGAGCCGTCGAGACTCGACTGCGTCCGCTCTCTCGACACGAGTCTATGGAACAAGAGATTGCCTCGTCCCATCCCTTGTTAGAAAGTGGCATCCGAAATTAAAGCTTTTGTTATCGGTACTGGAGATGCGACAAACGCAAGTTCTCATCGAATCGACGACGAATCGCGTCGATCGGTCGATGGGACGAACATCGTCCGAACGAGGAAATCGAAAATTCGTGCTGAAAGCATCGCGAAAGCTCCAGAATCAGTGAAATCGTCAGCCTCTCGGACCGAGCGAATTGTGGAAGGGGAACGAGGCACGCTCACGCGAATGCGAATCCGTGGCCGCGTGCCGACGGAAGAAGGAGGCCGTCGCTCAGAGGAGCCATCCTCCGGCGACTCCGAGCACATCTCCCGTCACGAACTCGGCTTGTTCGGACACCCGGAACAGGACCGCGTTGGCGACATCCTCCCCGGTCCCTACGCGCGGGACCGCGAGGCGCTTGTCCTTCCTTCGCCGCGCGTCGGCGGGCGGGAGTTCCGGATCTTCGATCACGCCCGGCGCGACCACATTCACCGTGATCCCGTACGGACCCACCTCACGGGCCAGGGACTTCGAGAACGCGACGATTCCCGCTTTCGCCGCATAGAACGCGGACATCCGGGCGGACCCGTGCGCACGATAGGCGCCCGCCACGCCGAGATTGACGATGCGACCCCACCCGCGCCGGCGCATGTGCGGCACCGCGTACTTGGAACAAGGGACGTCGCGGCGAGATTCGAGTCCACGATGCGTCACCACGTCCCAGCGTCCATCGTTGCGACCGATTCGACGACCCATTCGCCCACGTTGTTGATCAGGATGTCGATCCGGCCGAGCTTTCGGACCGCAGTCTCGACGATCCGTCGACATTCCGCGCCGAGAGTCAGGTCCGCCCGGACCGCGAACGAGCGCCGACCCAGTCGCTCGATCGATGCCATCGTCCGCCGTGCGGCCTGCGCGTCGACCCGATACCCGATGGCGACGTCGGCGCCGGCTCGAGCGAGCCCCAAGGCAATCGACCTCCCGATCCGCCGGGATCCGCCCGTGACGAGGGCCTGCGACCCGCGAGGCTCATGCGGACCCGCGGAACGCCGGAATCGGTGTTGAGCGTTTCGGAAATTGAAGGCCGGAGGGGGAATGCACGGCTGATCGGCCAGAAACGCATCCGCTCTCACATGCGGCAACGATTCACGCCCAAGGCCGACGGATGCCGACGGAGGGCCCGCTCGAACGCGGACCGGGGGTCAGGTCGGTGCGTCGGGTCTCGAGGGGGCGAGGTTCGGCCGGACCCGTGGACGCCGGACGAACGCGCGGGTGACGCTCGGGAGGACAAAGGGGGGCATCGTAACGCCCTCGACCTTCCTCAGCGGATCAGGACTGGCCGCCCGACGTCGAACACGAGCATGACTACGGGGGGGTCCTTTCGCACGATCCGCTGGGATTCTTTTACGATCTTCATCGTAGCTCACCTCGCATGCCGATATCGTTGTTATCGAAACTCGCCGTGGACAGGTCGGTACTTAAGTATGTTGACGACAGTGACACGTTTTGATAAGGTCGAATAAGGGGTCCCTTTGCCGCCGGAACCACCCGAGGCGTCCCCCGCCCGCGACGTCGCTGTGTCCGTCGACCAGCTGAAGCTGTTGAGCGACCCGTCCCGCCTTCGAATCCTCACGTTGCTGATGGAACGCGACATGTCGATCTCCGACATCGCACGAGTGCTGTCGCTGTCCCCCGCAACGGTCCACCACCACATCACGCAGCTCCTGGACGCGAACCTCATCATCCCGACGAAGAGCGAGATCCGCGGAAACCTCGTCGAGAAGTATTACCGCATCCCGGCCACGGGCATCGATTCGAGCCAGATCTGGGACCGGCTGACCGATCCGGACAAGGTGAACTACCGGCTCGCGGTCCTCGGCATGCTGAAAGGCATGATCAACGAGTCGATCAAACGGATCCAAGAGCGCGGCACGGTCGATTTCGAGGTCGGGCGGGCGTACTTCTACCACGTCCCGTGGCGGCGCGACTCGGTTCAGCAGGTCCAGGAAATCTTCGACGACGCACGACGGAAGCTCGAGCGTCTCGCGGCGAAGACCCGTGCGCAGGAATCGCCGGGCGACGAGGTCATGGCGCTCCTGACTTTGCTGCCGGCCTGAGCCTCGACCCGTGTCACGCGTACTCGCCGCGGATCAACTTCTTGACGTACGGGGCCAGGACGCCCGCGAGGGCCATATCGCCATCCCAGTCCTCGAGCTGGTCCCAGTGGTGGTCTTCCATGTCCTGGATGCACCGCTGGATCTGGTCCGTCCACGATTCCGAGCCATCGCCTTCGATGCGAGCGGCCAGGACGAGCCACTTCCCGCGGCCGATCAGGATGTGCATGTGACCCACGGTCATCTCGTTCAGGTCCCCCGAGTCGTCGCCGCGCAGGGCGTCCTTGACGAACGCCTGGACCGCCGTGAGCATGCCGCTCAGGATGTCCGTGTCGATGTCGGGCCGCAGGCGACGGGTCTCGTGCTTGATCAGCAAGCCGTCCCGGTGGTAGAGCAGGAAGACGTCTTCGAGGATCGCCTCGCTCCCTTTCTTGGCGGACGTGGCCGGCGCGGGCTTCGAAGAGGAGGCGGCCCGGCGCCGCATGACGAGGAACAGGGTCCCGCCGACCACCGCCCCAACGACCAGGAGGACCCACCAGAAGTCGGAGAGCGTCAGGCTGGCGGATGCCGTCGTGAAGCCGAAACTCTTGGCTTGGAGCATCGAGTTGCCTGCCAGATCCCTGGCACCCGTGACGATCACGACGAAATACGGCGTGCCCGCCTGGAGCTCGCGGGCGGGTGTAAACGTCACGACTCGAGAGTCGGCGCTCCAAGTAAACATGCCGTTGATATCAGGCGTAATCGAGAAGGCCTGTTGGACCGCGCTTTGGTCCATCGGCTCGCTGAACGTGACTCGAATCAGCGGCGTCGTGTTGGTGTTCGCGCCGATCGGCTCCGTCGCGGTCACGTAGGGACGCGTGACGTCGACGATTGTCCAAGTGTCGTTGACGGCGGGCGTCGGCTCGACGTTCCCGGCCCGGTCGCGGGCGATCGTGCGGAAGGCGTAGACGTGGGCGTCCGCGCCGACGAAGGAGGCGCTCGTCGCCGTCGTGTCCGTGTATCCCGCGAAATCCGTCCAAGCGCCCGCACCGTCCTTCGATTGCACACGGTACGCAGCGATGTCCGAGGTCCCGGCCACGGGACCCCAGGAGATCGTGAACTGCAGCACATTCTCGTACGCCGGGAGGCGGATCATCGACGAATCCGGGGCCGTCATGTCGACGATCGTCCACGAATCGTTGCCGGACAGCGGGAGTTCGCGGTTCCCCGCGCGGTCCGTCGCGAGGGATCGGAATTCGTAGGTGTGCCCGTCCACCCCTGAAGCGAAGGTCGCCGCCACCGCGGACGTCGACGGAATCCAGATCGTCCACCCGCCCCCGTTATCCCGGACGTCGATCTCGAAGGTCGCGATATCCATCGTGCCTTCCAGCGGCTCCCAAGCGACCGCGAAGCTCGTGGACGTCTGGTAGGGGCTCAGGGCCCGCGTGTGCGAGAACGGCAGGACCGTGTCGACGATTGTCCACGTGTCGTTGCCCGCGGGCGGCACCTCGACGTTGCCCGCCGCATCCGTCGCAATCGAGCGGAACGCGTACACGCCTTGCGCGCCCGCGTTGAACGTCCCCGACGTCGACGGGGTGTTGACGAGCCAGTTCACCCAGCCGCCCCCGGTGAAGTATTGGATCGTGAACGTGGCGATGTCCGTGACCCCGGGGTCGGGAGACCACGACACGAGGAAGGAACTCGAGGTCTCGTACGCCGGCAGCGGGTCGACATGGGAACCCGGCCGGACCGTGTCGACGATCGTCCAGGTGTCGTTCGCCCCGGGGGTCGCCTCCGCATTGCCTGCGAGGTCGATGGCCGTGGTCGCAAATTCGTAGGTCCCGTCGGCGGCGGCGGTGAAGCTGAATTGGCCGATGTTGCCCGATTGCGTGGCGTACGACGTCCACGTGGCGCTCCCGCCGGTGCGGTACCACAGGGTGACGTTCGCCACGCCGGTCCCGTTTCCGTCGCTCGCCGAATACCCGACGGAGAACGTCCGCGAGTTCTCGTACGCCGGAAGCGCGCTCGCCGCGGACGTCGGAGCATCCCGGTCGATCATGACGAACGCCTCGGGGTGGCTCGTCGCCATGTCGACCCCGCGCGGATTGTTTTGGAAGCCGTAAGACCCATAGCTGACCTTGACCGTCGTGCGGTTGTCCGTCGCCGCGTTCGAGTTGATGTACCGCCGGTCCGTCACCAGGATCCAAGACTGGATTCCGCTCGTCGTCGACGCATCCCAGATCGGCGACCCGTTGTCGTCCACGAGGATGTGCGCCCCCGCGACGAGCGTCAGTGCGTTCGGCCAGTAGACGTCGACCTCGAGGAAGTTTCGGACCGTCAGGTTGCCTGCAGCCTGGACGGAATGCGTCGCAAACGGCGTGTTCAGGGCGACGGCCTCGGTGTAGTTGTCAACGTAGAAGTCGTAACTGCCGACGGATGTGAACGTCCCGTTGTCGATCGTCAGGCGCGATGTGAACGTCGCGTTTCCTAGGATGTAGACGCCGTCCGCGTAGGAAACCTGGGCCGGCGGACCCGCACCGACGCCCCCTTTCGTGACGCCGGAAATCGAGTCGCCCGAGGACCATCCATTCGCGACGAAGCCGCCGATGATGCCGATCGCATCGCCCCCGCGGCCACCGTCGTTGCCATCCACCGCGTCCCCGCCCTTGCCTCCCTGGAGCGTGGCGATCGAATTCGACACGAGGGTTGGCGTCACGAGGATCGGCGCAAGTCCTGCGGCGCTGCCCCCGTTGCCGCCGAACAGCGCTCCGATCCCCCCCGCGCCGCCGGTGACGGCCTGAACGTCGTTCCCCGTGAGTGCGGTGGCGTTGAACGCCGCGTCGTTGTTCCCGAGGGCCACCGCTGCGGTGGCGTTGCCGCCATGACCGCCGCGGACTCCGCGGCCTCCGTCGCCGCCCGTCAGCGTTGAGATGATGTTTGAATCGAAGTCGGCAGACCGGATGACGGACAAGGCTTCGATCCCGGTCGCGCCGCCGCCCGCCGCCCCGAAGCCCGTGCCGGCGCCGTTCGAACTCGTGTTGCCCCCCAGGCCACCGCGAAGGACCTGGACGGTGTTCGACGTCGCGTTCGATTGCGCGACGGAAAACAGGAAGACGCCGTACGCATCCCCGCCAAAGCCGCCGTTCCCATCTGTAGCGACACCGTGTCCGCCCGAGCCGCCGATGCCTCCGCTCACGATCGTGATCTGGTTCCGCTCGACCTGACCGACGACGTTGGCGAAGGCGATCTCGACGGCGACCGCCGTCCCCGCATCCCCGCCGCGGCCGCCGACGCTCGTAGTGCCGCTTCCGCCGCCCGTGCCGCCGCGACCCCCACTGACGCCGGTGACCGAGTTCGCTTGCACGAGGACGTTAGGGGTGGCGACGACGACGATGCCCGCCGCGGCGCCGCCATTCCCTCCTCGGCCGGCCAAGCCACCCGAGTTCGCCGCGCCGTCTCCGCCCCGGCCGCCGACGATTGTGTCGATCGTGTTCCCGATAATCGAGGCGGAGGGCGCGCCCGTCACGTAAATCCCGAAGGCAATCGCCCCGTTCTGGCCATCGGTTCCCGGCACGATCGCGTTTCCCCCGCGGGCTCCCTGGATCCCGGTGATGACGTTCGACGAAACGTCCGCAGTCGCGCGGGAAATCAGGATCCCGACCGCGAATGCGCCGCTGACGTTGGTAATCGTATTCGCGGAAATCGTCGGCGTCGATGGCTGCTCAACGTCAATCGCCACAGCGGTCCCATTGATCACGTTCCCGTCGACCGTGCCGCTCGAGGCGTTCATGTAGATGCCGAACGCGGCCGCCCGCCGGATTGTGTTGTGTGAGACATCGCTACCAGAGGACACGAGGGCGAAGCCAACGCCCGCCTGGATGACCGTATTGTCGTGCAGGGACGGAGAGCTTGAGAGCGCCGTGACCGCGCGATCGGCGCGGTCGAATGTTGACCAGGAGACTGAGCCCGACGAGCTCGAGTTGAATTGCACGCCCGCCCACGGAAACACGGAGGCCGTATTGTTTGGCCCGAACGTGATGAGCTTCCCGGACGTGCCGTCGGCGACGAGAGAGCCGTTGATGAACAGATGCGTGCCCGGGTCGAACTTGACGGTCGTCCCCGGTTGGATCGTCAGCTTCGCGGGCGCTCGGACCGTCACGTCCCGCATCACGACGTACGTCGTGTCGTTGGCATCGTTGCCCCAGACCGTATCCACCGTGATGAGTCCCCGGACGTAGTGCGTCGCGGCGACCGACGGGGCGGTGAACACGAGGACGCCCCATGCCACACCGATGAGGACGAGGGCGAGGGCGATGCTTCGCGGAGCCGAGCGGGAATCGTGGGGGCGCATGTGGACGATGGCTCCCGGGCCGAAAGGGGCCGGCGGAACGCCCCCCCGTTTCCCCCGACGATATATTATCCGCGTGCCGCCGTTATCGTGTGCGATAACCTATCGTGGGCTGGGACCGGCGTAGTCGCCTTTCGGATGCGACAAGTTTCATTACGACCGGGGAAGTTCGCGCTGCGTGAGCCGCGAAGGCCTCGACCCAATCTTCTCCCCGACGTCCATCGCAGTGATCGGCGCGTCCCGCCACCGAGCGAAGATCGGCTACGCGGTCCTCCGCAACCTGATCGTGAACGAGTACCAGGGGACCCTCTATCCGGTGAATCCGAAAGCCACGAGCATCCACGGCATCCGCACCTACCCGAGCGTGCTGTCGATCCCGGATCCCGTCGACCTCGCGATCATCTCGGTGCCGGCGGAGGTCGCCCTCGCCGCCGTCGAGGAGTGCGGGAAGAAAGGGGTCCCGGGGCTCGTCGTGATCACGGCAGGCTTCCGTGAAGTCGGCGGAGCGGGGATCGAACGGGAGGAGCGCCTGCTCGCCCTCTGCCGCCAGTACCGGATGACGATGATCGGCCCGAACTGCATGGGCGTGATCAACACGGACCCGGAGGTCCGCATGGACGCGACGTTCGCGCCCACACCCCCTCTACGGGGGGACATCTCGCTGGTCTCCCAGAGCGGGGCTCTCGGGATCGCGATCTTGGACCACGCGAAGTCGCTCGGCATCGGCTTCGCGAAGTTCTGTTCGCTCGGAAACAAGGCCCAGGTCAGCCTCAACGACCTCCTCGCGATGTGGCAGGACGACGGGCAGACGAAGACGATCCTCGCGTATATCGAGAACTTCGGGAACCCGGTCAACTTCGTGCGAATCGCGCGGGATGTCACGAAACGGAAGCCGATCATCGCGGTGAAGTCGGGCCGCTCGGAAGCGGGGAGCCGCGCGGCCGTCTCTCACACGGGTTCCCTCGGTGGCTCGGATCTGGCCGCGGAGGCGGTGTTCAACCAGACCGGCGTGCTCCGGGCGAACTCCATCGAGGAGCTGTTCGACAACGCGATGGCGTTCTCCCTACAGCCCCTCCCTCGCGGAAACCGGGTCGCCGTCGTCTCGGACGCCGGAGGGCCGGCGATCATGTGCGTCGACGAACTCGTGGCACAAGGCCTTCGCCTCGCAGAACTCGACGCGGGGACGGTCGAGTTCATGCGCACGTGGGCGCCCCCGGAGGCCTCGCTTCGGAATCCGATCGACTTGACGCCCCAGGCGAGCCTCGACGACTATCGGAGGGCACTCGACGCGGTCCTCCGCGACGACGCCGTCGACGCCGCGATCGCCATCTACGTGCCGCCGGTTCGAGTCGACGAAGTCGAGGTCGCGCGCGCGATCTGGCAGACGGCGGCGCAACGTGGGAAGCCGGTCCTCTGCAACTTCCTCGGACGCACCGAGGAGAGTCCGGGGTTCGCGGAGCTCGTGAAGCACAGCGTGCCGTCGTACCTCTTCCCGGAGAGCGCGGCCCGCGCCCTCGGCGGGATGTACCGGTACGCGAAATACCGGGCGCGCGAGGACGGGGAAACGCGGACGTTCCCGGTCGATCGGAAGCGGGCCGCCGGAATTCTCCGGCGTGCACAAGACGAGGGACGCACGAGGCTCCGCGATGCGGAAGCGCTCGACGTCCTCGACGCGTACGGGATCCGGATCGCGCGGAGCAGGTTCGTCGCCGACGTCGACCCGCTGCCCGCGGCCGCGAAGGACATCGGATATCCGGTCGTCCTGAAGGCCACGGGGCCGGGCTTGGTCCACAAGACCGACCTCCGCGCCGTCATCTTGGACGTCCGCACGGAGAAAGACCTGCTCGAAGGCGCGACTCAAGTGCGGGACCGACTTCGCGAAGCCCGGACGGCGTTCGACGGGTACGTCGTGCAGGAGTTCGTGCGAGGCGGCAAGGAAGTCATCCTCGGGATGACCCGCGACAAGGTCTACGGGCCGTTCCTCGTCTTCGGCCTCGGCGGAATCTACGTGGAATACCTGAAGGACGTTGCGTTCGGGCTGCCGCCGCTCACGGATCGAGACGCGCGGCGGATGATCGAGTCCATCCGGACGTATCCCCTCCTGGAAGGCGTGCGGGGCGAGCCGCCGAGCGATGTCGACGCGCTCGTGGATGCCGTCCTGCGTCTCTCCCAACTCGTCCTCGACTTCGAGTCGATCCAGGAGATCGACCTCAATCCCGTCGTCGCGCTTCGGAAAGGAGACGGCTATCGCGCCGTCGACGCTCGGATCGTCCTCGGCCCGGACGTGAAGCCCCCTCATCCGCCGGGCCCAGAGGAAGGTGCGCACAGCTCGATCCAGACTCCGTCGGGATCCACGACGTAGGCGAGGATCGACCGGCCCTCTTCGAAAGGCGGGTGGCCAGCGCGCGCCCCCGACGCGAGGAGTTCGCGGTACGCCGCGTCGACGTCCTCGCACTCGAACGCGATGTGGTCGAGTTCATCCCCGTGGCGGTACGGCCCCTTGAAGAACCGTGAGCCCTCCGGGTACCAGTTCAACTCCAGGACCTGCTTCGATCCAGCACTGTGGAGTTCGGCCCACTCGCCCCCCGTCTCGGGGACCGATTGTCGCCGGCCCAAGCGCATCCCGAGCGCGGATGTGTAGAAGCGGATCGATCGGTCCATGTCCTGCACCTGGATCCCGACGTACGCCAGACGGTACCGCATGGGAATCGCTCGGTCAAGCGGGCCGGCCGCGATAAGCGCTCCGCCGCCGAGCGACGGCGCGGAACCCTTGTAACGTGGGAACGCCATGCGCCTGCCGGGGTCGACCCTCGTGATCCAGCTCGATGTCGACGTTCCCGACAAGCCGGGGGAGCTCGCGAAACTTGCGGCGATCCTCGGCGAAGCCGGAATCAACATCGACGCGATCAGCGCGGAGTCCACCGGCGGACGATCCTACATGAGCCTCGTCGCGAACCAGCCGATGCAGGCGCGGGAGGCGCTGACGAAGCGGGGGTATGCGTGCTCGAGCCGAACGGTCCTGGTGGTCCGCCTCGACGACCGGCCGGGCGCGCTGGCGAGCCTCGCCCGCCGCCTCGGCGATGCGGGGGTCGACATCGTGAGCCT
>VBMM01000057.1 GCA_005878415.1 Methanobacteriota archaeon | reverse complement strand
TCGCGGGGCGTCAGCGGTACAGGACGCTCTCTTCGCGCTTCCGCTCGACGCCTTTCTTGAAACGCTTGTCGAACTCCTCGTAGAACTTGATCGTGTCCGCATCGATGCTCGGACGGACGACCTTCATGGCTTCCTGGAAGTGCGTCGTCGACACGCGCTTCGCATGCTTGCTCTCGCGGAGCGCGATCATCGCGGCTTCACGGCACAGCCCTTCGATGTCCGCGCCGGAGTAGCCGTCGATGTCGACCGCGAGCTCTTCGAGATCGACGCCGTCCAGAGGCATGGTCTTCGTGTGCACCTTCAGGATCGCGAGGCGTGCGTCCCGGTTCGGGGTCGGCACGAGCAGGATGCGGTCGAATCGGCCCGTGCGGAGCATCGCCGGATCGAGCCGGTCCGGACGGTTCGTCGCACCGATCACGACGACGCCTTCGAGGGACTCGAGGCCGTCCATCGACGTCAGGAGCTGGTTCACGACCCGCTCGCTCACCCCGCTGTCCGAGTCGAAACCGCGGACGTGGGCGACCGCGTCGAGCTCGTCGAGGAAGACGATGCATGGAGCGACCTGCTTCGCCTTTTTGAAGATCATCCGGACAGCCTTCTCCGATTCGCCGACCCACTTGGACATGACCTCCGGACCCTTGATCGAGATGAAGTTCGCCTCGGACTCCGTGGCGACGGCTTTCGCGAGCAGCGTCTTGCCGCTCCCGGGTGGGCCGTACAGCAGGATGCCACGCGGCGGCCGGATGCCCATCCGCTTGAACGCCTCGGGATCCTTGAGAGGCATCTCGACGGCCTCCCGGAGCTTCATCTTCACGTCCTCGAGGCCGCCGACGTCGGACCAGTTGACGCGCGGCACCTCGACGAGGACCTCTCGCATCGCGCTCGGCTCGACCTCCTTCAGCGCGAGCTTGAAGTCTTCGCTCGTCACGCGCATCTTCTCCAGCGTCTCCGCGGGAATCGGCTTGTCGAGGTCGATCTCCGGGAGGTACCGCCGCAACGCCTTCATCGCCGCTTCCCGGGCGAGGGCGGCGAGGTCCGCCCCGACGAACCCGTGGCATACGTCGGCGAGTTCGTTGAGAAGCCGGTCCCGATCGTCCTCGACGCCTTCGATCGGCATGCCTCGCGTGTGAATCTGCAGGACCTCCTTCCGGCCCATCCGGTCCGGGACGCCGATCTCGATTTCCCGGTCGAAGCGGCCCGGCCGGCGCAGCGCGGGGTCGATCGCCTCGTCCCGGTTCGTCGCGCCGATGACGATGACCTGACCGCGGCCCGAGAGCCCGTCCATCAGCGTGAGGAGCTGGGCGACGACCCGACGCTCGACCTCGCCGGTGACCTCCTCCCGCTTCGGCGCGATGGAGTCGAGCTCGTCGATGAACAGGACGCTCGGCGCGTTCTTTTGCGCCTCCTCGAACTTCTCCCGGAGGCGTTCTTCGCTCTGGCCATAGTACTTGGACATGATCTCCGGCCCTTGGATGGAGTAGAAGTTGGCCCCCGCTTCATTCGCGACCGCTTTGGCGATGAGCGTCTTGCCGGTCCCCGGCGGGCCGTACAGGAGCACTCCCTTCGGCGGATCGATGCCGAGGCGCTCGAACAGCTCCGCGTGCTTCAGCGGGAGCTCGATCATCTCGCGGACCTTCATGAGCTCCTCCTTCAGGCCGCCGATGTCCTCGTAGGTCACGGTCGGCGTGAGGACCTCGCCCTCGCGGACGGGCTCCTCTTTCATCTCGATGATCGTGTCGTCCTGGATCTGGACGATCCCTTTGGGCGCCGTGCTGATGACCATGAACGGAAGGGCGCCGCCCATGAGGGCGATGCCGGGGACGATGACGACGTCGCCCTTGTTCAGCGGACGTTTCAGGAGGCCGCGCTTCACGAAGTTCTCGATCCCTTGGCCGAAGGAGATCTTGTGGCCCTCGCTGATGATCGGCGCGATCGTGATGCGCTCCGCCGGCAGGACCTCCGCCTTGCGGACCTCGACCTTGTCCCCGAGGCTCACTCCGACGTTGCGGCGGACGAGGCCGTCAATCCGGATGATGCTCTTCCCTTCGTCCTCTTGCATCACGCGGAACAACTTCGCCGCCGTGGACTTCTTCCCGATGATCTGGATGATCTCGCCCACGTCGACGCCGAGCGCCACGCGGGTCTTCGTGTCCACCCGCGCCCGCCCCAGACCGACGTCCGACTGGGGCGCTTCCGCGACCTTGAGCACGAGGCGCTCGGTCACATCGCTTCGAACTCCGCCTTGTTATTTCAAGGTTGCCATCCGATAATCGCACGTCGGCGGCGGAGCCGCGTCACGCTCCCCTCACGATGGCGTCCGCCGTTCGCGGACCTCGCTCGACTGATGGACGACGAGTTCCTTCGCCTCGACGACGTCGATGCGGCAATGGGGCCCGATTCGCACCTCGTCGCCCCGCACGAGCCCCGCCGTGGTCGCCTCAAGTTCGACCTCTTGGCCCTCGATGCGCTCCGCGGTCAGTTCGCCCCGGACGCGGAAGAATCCCCCCGTCGCCTGGACGCGGATCTCCTCCGCCTCGATCGTCGGGATTTTCGACGTCCCGCCGAGTTCGATCATGACCTCTTCGGCCTTCAATCCGCCGTCGATCCGCACGGCGCCGCTCGAACGGAATTCTTCGACCTGCACCTTGCCGCGGACTTGCAACGAGCCGCTCGCAGAGAGTTCCTCCGCTTCGACGTCTCCCTCGACCTGGAGCGAACCGCTCGTCTCGATTTCCTCGGCTTTCAGTCGGCCCGCAACCCGCGCCGAACCGGCCGATCGGAACTCTTCGACGGTCACATCGCCTTCGAAGGAACAGGCGCCCGCCACGCGAGCCGTCTGGGCGATGAGCGGCCCCTGGACCCTCCCGCTGCCGGCCGATCGGAACTCGACGGTCTTGACGGGGTTCCCGCTCACGACGCCCGATCCGACGATCTTGATCGTCTCGTCGCTCAGCCGGGCTCCGATGCCCGAGAACTCGACGGCGCGCATCGCCTCGCCGACGGCCCGCACCGCCTCCTCCGCCGCATGGCCCGCGTCTTGGGTGGCCTGAGCCACCGCCGCGCCGATCGTCGAGCCGAGGTCGGCCATGGTCGGCTCGGGTTCTTCCGGCTCCTCCGGTTCGGACTCGTAGCGGTCCTTGATCTCGAGATACGTCTTCTCGGAGATCTCGCCGCGTGCGAGTCGCTCTTCCAGCCGGCGGAGGATATCCTGCCGCCTCATCGACTCCACCAGAGAGTGTGGCTCGTCGCGAAAAACGTTTGCGTCCCCACGGGCGGATCGAACCGGTCGCCCGCGGTCGGGCCGATCGGTCCGGGCCGCACCTGCGGCTTCGTCACCGGGTCGTGCATCAAGAGACGTGCGAGCGGGTGGGTCAGACCCGCCTCCTTCGTGCCGAACATGCAGGTTCGATGGGACGCGCGTTATTTATACGAACGTCGCGGATAAAAATGTTAACCTCCGCCGAAATCTCGACATCTTCTCCCTCGGAGGAGACGGCGTCGGAGACGGAGTGGAAGAACGTTGAAGTAGGCTGAGGTGGCTCGCCGGCGGGGATGGCGGAACCTCTGGAGCTCATCCGTATTGCGGCCTCGGAGACCCGCCGCCAGATCCTCCGATTACTCCAGCGAGGGTTCGATCATCCCGAGGATCTCGCGAAGAAGCTGAAGATCCGGCGGACGTCCGTCGACAAGCAGCTCGCGGAGCTGTTCTCCTGGGGACTCGTCGACCGTGCGGCGGTGTTTCCGCCGAACGGGCGCCCGCGAATCGTGTACCAGGTGACGCAACGGGGGCGAGACCTCCTTGACCTGCTGGAGCGCGTCGTGAAGGAATACACGGCCGGCTTCCGGACGGATTTCCAGCGGGAACTCGAGTCCCTCGAGTCGAAACTCGCCGCAGGCGAGATCGCGGAGGAGATGTACTTCAAACGGAGGAAGGAGCTCGAGGCGCGCTACACGCTAGCGCTTTGAGCCGCGTTCCTTGCGCCGGGCGCGCTCGATCGCCTCGTCGAGCGAGAGTTCGCCCCGGGCGACGGCCCCCGCCAGCTCCGTGGAAATCGTCACGATGCCGCCGCTTCCGAGGCGGGAGCGCCGCTGAATCTCGCGGACCTCGCCCGGTGTCGGGCGAATCTCGAACGGGGGGACGGCCCGCGGGCCCGGCGTCCGGGCGATCTCGATCGCCGCGTCGACGTCCGGCTGGGGGCTCCGATGGGTCGTCCCGGCCTCGTCGACGATCTCCACGCGCAGGCGGTCCCGCGAGAGCGCATTCAGGATCCGATTCCGGTTCGTGGGGTCGCCGTGGCCGACGCGCACCTTCACCTCCTCCGCGGGGAACGTCCGCACGGCCTGGTGCACGTGAAACGCGACCGCCTCGGGACTCGCGGCGATCCGCGTGTCGATCACCTCTCCGTCCCCGATGATCGCGACTCCGGGCTCCCGGCCCGGGTCCACCCCGATCCAGAGCTCCCGCCAGGCGGCCTTGCCTTTGAGCAGCTGGAGCGCCTTCGCGATCGACGCGTCGATGTCGTCGACCCGGACGACGTGCGGGAAGCGGATCTTCGCCGCTTCGGCGGGGGACGTGAGGATCGCCCCGACCGACTCCGGGACGCGGCGGGCGAAGGAGAGGCTGGCAAACGGCAGGTCCCGCGCCTTGAGCGCGGCGACGAGGTCGTGATAGAGGCGGAAGTCTTCGGTCAGGATCCCAAGGACCTTGCGCATCGCGAGAGACGAACCGACCACGGGCGGATAATCCTTCTGCGAATCGGCCGTTTTCATAAATGATTCACATCTGTGATTATTGAGTCGGAACCGATTCATATCCATCTCCCGCATCGTGTCGAGAGGAGATTCATATTCTGCAGGATCAGGTCGCTCCGGAACTCGACGCCAAGGGCTTGCTTCTCCGTGACGCGCTAGCAATCGTGACCGTCGTGGGCGCCCTCGTCGCGTTCTATGGGATGATCAAACTCGTCTCGTACCTAGCGGGAATCCCCTCTCCCTAAGGCCTGCGGAACCGGTCGAAGGCGCCCCGCGCGCCCTCATCCTCCCCTCGACTCCGGCCCAACTCCTCGAGCAACCGCCGCTCCTCGGCGGTCAGGCGGGTCGGCGTGACGACGACCACGCGCACGAGTTCGTCGCCCCGGCCGCGCCCCTGGAACCTCGGGAGCCCCTTCCCCCGCAGCCGGAGCACCGTGTGGCTCTGGATGCCCGCGGGCACCTGCAGGCGACTCCTCCCGTCGAGGGTCGGGACCTCGACCTCCGTGCCGAGCGCCGCCTGGGAGACGGAGATCGGCAGGTCGATGAGCACGTCGTCGCCGTCCCGGACGAACCGGTCGTGTGGGGCGACCCGAATGACGACGTACAAGTCCCCCGGAGGCGCGCCCGCGCCCCCCGCGAGGCCGCGTCCCGGCACGCGGAGCCGGACCCCGTCCGGGACCCCCGGCGGGATGTCGACCGCGATCGTCCGGTCCTGCTCGAGGCGGCCGTCGCCGTGGCACCGGGGGCACGGGGCCTCCGGCCACTGCCCGCGGCCGTTGCACTTCGGGCAGGTGGTGATCGTGATGAACTGGCTGTGGCCCCGCCGCTGGGCGCTGCTCACCTGGCCCCGGCCTCCGCAGGTCGGGCACGTCACGAGCCGCTCCCCTTCCGCCCCCGTCCCCCGGCATGCCGGGCACGTCATCGGATACCGGACCGTGATCTCCTTGCGGCCGCCGCGGGCGACGTCCTCGAGGGTGAGCTCGACCTCGACGTGGGTGTCCTGGCCCGCCGCGGGCCCGCGGCGGCGGCCGACGGCGCCCCCTCCGAAGAACTGCTCGAAGAGGGAGCCACCCAACCCGCCCGACCGTCCGAAGAACGACTCAAAGACGTCCCGGCCGAAGATGTCCTCGACGTCCGACGCGTGCGTGAATCGGGACCAGTCAAAGCCCTGGCCGCCCCAGACCTGTTGCTTCAGGCCCTCGGCGCCAAATTGATCGTAGATCCGGCGTTTGTCGTCGTCGATCAGCGCCTCGTACGCCTCGGAGACCTGCTTGAACTTCTCCTCGGCCGCCTTCGGGTCGTCCTTGTTAAGGTCCGGGTGGTACTTCTTCGCGAGCCGGCGGTACGCCCGCTTGATGTCGTCCTTCGAGGCCTCGCGGGGAACGCCGAGGACCTCGTAGTAGTCAAGGTCGGTCATCCGGCGCCCGTCCCGCCCTGAGACCCCCGCTCACTTCTTGTCGACGTCTTCGAAGTCCGCGTCCACGACCCCCGAGTCGGAGGGCCCGCCGGTGTCGCCGGCGCCCGGCGGGGGCGCGGCGGCGGGGCCGCCTTTCCCGTACATCTCGACGCCGATCTTCTGGGCTTCCGCGTTCAGCGCGTCGACGGCGGCACGGAGCTTCGAGATGTCGTCCGTCTGGAGGACCTTCTTGAGGGCTTCGAGCTTCCCCTCGACGGACGTGCGGGTGGCCTCGGAAATCGCGGATCCGTGTTCCTTGAGGAGCTTCTCCGTGGCATAGACGAGCTGGTCCGCGTGGTTGCGCAGCTCGATGAGTTCCCGCCGCCGGCGGTCTTCCTCCGCGTGGCTCTCCGCGTCGCGCATCGCCTGGTCGATCTT
>VBMM01000056.1 GCA_005878415.1 Methanobacteriota archaeon | reverse complement strand
GGCCGTTCACGCACGTGTGAGGCACCTGCACGCCTTCCTCGACGGCCGCGAGGCTGTTCGCGACCGCGAGCCCGAAGTCGTTGTGCCCGTGGAACGACAGCTCCTTCGTGCGGAGGCGCGGCTTGAGCTGGTTGAAGAACCAGCGGATCCCCGGCGGCGTCATCACGCCCACCGTGTCGCAGATGACGGCCCGGTGCGCGCCCGCCTCCGTGCACGCGTTGTACAGCTCGACGACGAAGTCCAGGTCGGCGCGGAACGTGTCCTCCGTCACGAACGAGACCTCGACGCCGTGCGCGACCGCATACTCCGTCTCTTCGACCGCGACGTCCTTGACCTGCTCCCGAGTCATCGAGAGTTTGTGTTTGATGTGCAGGTCCGAGCCCGCCGTGAAGAGGGCGATCTCGTCGACGCCGCAGTCGATGCACGCTTCGACGTCCTTCCGCACCGTCCGCGCGGCGGCCATGACGGTCGCATCGAGGCCGTCGTTCGCGATCGCGCGCACCCCGCGCGCTTCCTCCTTCGAGACGACCGGGATGCCGACGTCCATGATGGGGACGCGGATCTCGTCCATCAGCCGGGCGATCTGCAGCTTCTCCTCCGGCGTGTACGCCACGCCCGGCGTCTGCTCGCCGTCGCGGAGCGTCTCCTCCCAGATCTGGATCCCCTTCGGGATCCGCGCGGCGAGGCCGGACTCGATGAGGTAGTTGTGGACGAGGCGTTCCTCCGGGATGGCGCTCCCCCGCGTGTGCACCCCGTGAAAGGCCCGTCACGGCTTGAAGGCACGCGTCGTCGGGTTTATCGATTCGGGGGCGTTCGCCGAGCGGTGCCGCGTCCGATCAAGTCGGGGCTCGAGTTCGAGGCCGCGTTCCCCGTGAAAGGGCGGATCCTGCAGGCCGTCATGTGCGAGTGCGAAGAGGAGGGCGAGATCCGCATCCGCGTGGCCCGCGATCCGAAGAAAGGCTGGTCGTACGATCCGAAGGATGCGGCGACGTTCGTGGACATCCACGCGTACGATCCGCGGGACGCGTACGAGAAGGTGCGAGCGGGGGAGTGGGCCGAGGGCCGGATCGTCTGTTACGGCTACCTGAAACGGGTCCACGCGCGCTCGATCGAGCCGCCCGGGGCGGTACTCGAGAGCGGCTCGCGGCTCATCGGCGCGGTCCACGTCGACGGCACGGTGGAGATCGACTTCGGGCTGTTCCAGACGCTCCTCGCCTTCGAAGACGACGACCAACGTCGGAGGGTCCTGAAGGACGCGGGCCTCAAGGACGGATCGTTCGTCGCGACGGATGTCGGCGTGGACATCGAGCTCAAGCGGTGGGGTGCCCGCGAGACGATCTTACGCCGCGGCTGAGCCGGCCTTCGCCCGACCCGCCTCGTGTCACTTCGGGCGCCGCTCCCGGAGACGCTCCATCGCGGCCTTGTAGTCGTCGGACCAGAGCAGCTGCACCGCATGCTGCGATTCCAAGAGGAAGCGGTTCCGGTACGGTTTCTCGTCCCCTTCCGTCAGGACGCGTTTGACCGCCTTCACGGACGCGCGCGGCTTCCGCGCGAAGACGTCCGCGAGGGCCGATGCCTGCTCGAACGCCTGGTCCGGGGCGCAGAGATGGTCCACGATTCCCAGGCGCAACGCGTCGAGTGCCTTGACCTCCTTCCCCGCGAGCAGGATCTCGAGGGCCTTCGAACGACCGACGAGCCGCGAGAGCCGCGCGGTGCCGCCATGGCTCGGCATCCAGCCGAGGTCCACCTCCGGATGGGAGAACACCGCGCTCTCGTCCGCGATCCGGACGTCGCATGCGAGGGCGAGCTCGGCGCCGGCTCCCCGCACCACGCCGGCGAGCGCCGCGATCGTGGGCTTCGTCAGGTGCTCAAACGCCCAGAGGGCGTCTTGGCCGCGGCGCATCGCTTCCTGTGCCTCCTTCGGCGCGAGCCTCGACCACTCCTCCATGTCGACCCCGGCGGAGAAATGCGCGGGTCCCGCACCCGAGACCACGACGGCGCGAATCGCGTCGTCCTTCTCGAGTGCCTCGACGAGGCCGGGCAACTCCGACACCATGGAGAGACGAAGGAGGTTCCGCGGGGGGTTGTCGATCCACAACGCCGCGACGCGCTCCTTCGCCTCGATGCGGAACCGGGCCTCCGAGGACATGGGCCCCTCCCATGGGGACCCGCGGCGGATAATTGTTGCGCACGCGCGGCGCATGCGGACACGCTTTTAGCCTGACGCCGCGTTACCACGACCGATGCAGGGGGAGGCGGCCCTCGAGAGGCCGTGGCATCGCTCGTGGCCCGAGGGCATCCCGCATTCCCTCGAATACCCCGACATCCCGGTCCACGAGTTACTCCGGCGCGCGGCGAAGGAGCACGCGGACCGGCCGGCCGTGACGTTCTACGGGAAGACTTTGACGTACCGCGAGCTCGACGACGCCGCGGACCGGTTCGCCTCGGGCCTTCGAGGGATCGGCGTGCGGCCGGGAGAGCGCGTCTCCCTCGTCCTGCCGAACACGCCGCACTTCGTCGTCGCATTCTTCGGCGTGCTCCGGGCGGGCGGAATCGTCGTCCCGACGAATCCGCTGTACACGCCTCGAGAACTCGAGGCCTTGTGGAACGACGCCGGGGTCGAGACCGTGATCGCACTCGACCTCTTCTGGCACAACGTCTCGCAGGCGAAGAGCCGCACCGGCGTCCAACGCATCGTCGTGTGCGACGTCCGGGAATTCCTGCGGACGCCGTTGCGGCAGCTCTACCCGATCAAGAAGCGGCGGGACCTCAAGAAGCGGGGCCACTGGCCCCTCGCGATCCCGTCGGAGCGGTGGATCCATCGATTCGCCGACGTCGCGAAGGCCTCCGCCGATCCCGGCCGGGAGGTGCGCGCTCGGCCGGACGACGTCGCGGTCCTCCAATACACGGGCGGGACGACCGGCACGCCCAAAGGAGCGATGCTCACCCATCGCAACCTCGTCGCCAACGCGATGCAGACCGCCTCGTGGCTCCCCGCGGGATCCTCGGGATCCTCGGGCCCGGAGCGCGTCATGGGGGCGATCCCCCTCTTCCACGTGTACGGCCTGACGGCCGTGATGCTCTTCTCGATCGTCATGGGGGACGAGATGATCCTATACCCGAACCCGCGGGAGATCGAGGCGATCCTCAAGGTGATCTCTAAGACGAAGCCCGGGATCTTCCCCGGCGTCCCGACGATGTACATCGCGATCCTCCGACATCCGAAGCTCGCGAAGTACGACCTCCGATCGATCCGCGCCTGCATCTCAGGGGCCGCGCCGCTCCCGAACGAAGTGCGCAAGCAGTTCGAGGCCGCGACGGGCGGGCGCCTCGTCGAGGGGTACGGCCTGACGGAGGCGTCGCCGGTCACGCACTGCAACCCGCTGAACGGCGTCGTCAAGGAGTGCATCGGGATCCCGTTCCCGGACACGGATGCGCGGATCGTGGATCCGGACGACCCGACGAAGGAGATGTCCCAAGGCGAGTCGGGCGAGCTGGCGATCCGTGGCCCGCAGGTGATGAAGGGATATTGGAACAAGCCGGAGGACACGGCGGCGGTCGTGCGCGACGGATGGCTCCTCACGGGCGACATCGCCCGGATGGACACCGACGGATACTTCTCGATCGTCGACCGCAAGAAAGACCTGATCCTCTGCTCCGGCTACAACGTCTACCCGCGGGAGGTCGAGGAGGTCCTGTTCATGCATCCCGCGATCGCGCAGGCGGCCGCAATCGGCGTCCCCGATCCGTACCGGGGCGAGACAGTCAAGGCGTTCGTGGTCCTGAAGGCCGGGACGACGGCGACGGCCGACGAGATCATCGCATTCTGCAGGGAGCGCCTCGCGCCGTTCAAGGTCCCGAAGCAGGTCGAGTTCACGAACGCACTTCCGATCTCGCTCGTCGGCAAGGTCCTGCGCCGGGAGCTGCGGGAACGAGAACTCGCGAAGGCCTCCGCCGCCCGCTGAACCTCTTACGAGAACCGAGTCGAAACGACCGCCGTTCCGAGGAAGCGGCCCAAGTCGTCGGCTTCCTCCCGGACGAGCGCTCGGGTCGCCTGGGCCATCACCCGGAACGGCGTGACGCGGACCGATAGGCGAGCGCCCTTCCGTTCGTGGGACCACACGCCCGCGGCGCGGCCGTCCACGAGGACAACCGGCGAGAGCCAGCCCTGCGGCCGGTATACGCGCTTGTAATACGCCGCGTCGACGAGATGGGTTTTCTCCTTGTGGCCCAGGAGGAACGCATCGAAGTAGGGCAGCAACCGAACCGACGGCCGCTCGATCTTCGCGCGTCGCAACGCGGAACCGTCGGCCCGAAGTGCCCAGGCCGTGCGTCCCCCGACGCTCAGGGACGCGAGCTCGCCTCCGAGCCGCTCGAAGATTTCACGCGCCCCGCCGATCGTCATGTACGTCCACAAGGCGAAGTCCTGGACCGATGCGGGAGCGAATGCCCGGAGGTAGCGCCGGAGGAGTCCTTCCTCGGCCTCCTCTTGGGGCATGTCTCGCCAATGGGGAAGCCACACGTCGGGCCGCACGAACGTCGCTTCGTTCCCCCGGTCCGGACCGGAGCATGCGATCCCTCGCATGCAGGCCAGGAACAGGATTCCGCCGACCGACAAGGTGCGGTCGCCGACCTCGAAGCCCGCCGCATCCGCGGGACCTCCCCAGCCGCGCCCGCCTTTCGCGTGCAGCTTGATGCCGAGGGACTCACTCACGTGGACGGCGAGTTCTTTCCGGGTCCGGGGTCGATCGAGGGCCTGTCGCACCGCCTCGAGGAGCCGGTCGACGGCGCCGATGGGGATCCCGGCTCGGGCCATCCAGTCGAGCGCGCGGTCCGTTCGCTTCGTGCAACCCCGCACGAACATCGCGTGGTCCTCCGCGGGGACGAGATGCACCGTCCCCCGCATGCACCAGATCTTGACGAGCGTCCGGTCCTCCCAAAGCGCCCTCTCGATGTCCTCGAGCCGGAGTCCACGCGTCCGGGCCCACAACGAGATCTGCGCCGCGGACATGAGCTGGGCTTGGGCTCCCGCCATGTCCCCCGCCACCCGCGCAAGATCGGCTGCCGGCACCCGTCTCTGCAGGTGATGTCGGGACAAGCGGAAAGCGGCAACTTGCGCCGGCGAAACTTCTGGGACGTCTCCGGATGCCGCTTTCGATTTCACTTCGCCCGCCATCGCGACAAGAGCGGGATAAGGTTTTGCGGGAGGGCGATGTACCGACCGTGGGCGCACGCCTCCCAAACCTTAAGGCGGCCCGAGGGTTGCACGCCTCGTCGTCGTAGTCGTCGGTGGACAACCATGGGAAAAGTGGAGCGGCCGAGCCTCGAGAGCCTCGTCATGGACTTCGCGATGTCCCTCACCCGACGCGCGACGTGCAAGCGGTTCCAGGTCGGATGCGTCATCACTTCCG
>VBMM01000325.1 GCA_005878415.1 Methanobacteriota archaeon | reverse complement strand
ACCCCGCTGCGGCTCGTGATCCCGTAGTACGCCGCGAGGCGGCGGCTCACGTCGTACCCGGCGACGCCGAGCCACGGTCGCTGCACGTGCCCGTGCTCCAAAATCTGGCGGGCGACGCCGAGCGCCGCGTTGATCGGGATCGCGAAGCCGATGCCTTCCGCGAACGGGATCGTCGCCGTGTTGATCGCGACGACGCGGCCCCGCAGGTCCACCAGCGGTCCGCCGCTGTTCCCCGGGTTCACGGCGGCGTCCGTCTGGATGACGGGCAATCCGTCCCCGGGCCATCGCGTCAAGTTCCTCCGGAGGGAGCTGACCACGCCCGACGTGACGGTCGGCCCGCCGGGAAGCCCGAGCGGATTGCCGATCGCAAGGACGGGTTGGCCCACCTTGAGTTCGTCCGAATTCGCGAAATCCGCCGGCCGAAAGT
>VBMM01000324.1 GCA_005878415.1 Methanobacteriota archaeon | reverse complement strand
CGATGGCGACGACGACGGCCGCATTGGGTCGATCGACTTTGTGGCTCGCGCCGGTCGATGGCCTCGTGGCAACCGCGTGGGATCTGCTCGTCGACCCCGTCGCGGTCCGGTCCCAGTTCTGGACGTGGATCTCGCCCCCCGCGCTCTACGGCGTCCCAATTTCGAACTTCGTGGGCTGGTTCGTGGTCGTCACGGTCCTCTCCCTCGCCGCCCGCTGGACTTGGTCGCGAGACACCCGAGCGCCGGCTCGCATGTCCCGCTCCGTCCTCTTGATCCTTCCGGGAGTGCTCCTCACGTCGGGCCTCCAATTCGGCATCCTGGGGACGGCGTACGGCTTCTTCGTGAGCACGCTGCTCGGCCTGGGCATCGTCGTGCCTATCGTCGGGCTCGCTTGGCGTCGTCTCGCGATCACGCCGCGCGCGCTCTTCGCTCCGAATCCCTGGATCACCGCGACCGCAGTGGCACGCCGCCGGCGAATCGCCGGCGACGACGGACGCACCTAAGCGCAAGTTCGATGCAGCGACGCGCCCGATCCAGACGCTACGATGACCGCGGGAGGTCGGACGACGAGTCGGTCCCTCAAGGGGACATGTAGAAGACCGCGATTCCGACATCGGTGATGTCGTCGGGATTAACCTCTGCGTGGACAAGCGCGGGGTAGACGGCGTACCAGCCGGGGGCGAGAACCGCTCCGTTCGATGTACGAAGGTCCCAGGCTCCGAGTAGACGACCGAGCCGTATCGGTCGAGGACGTAGAACCCGAAGTCGCAGCTATCCGGAACGACGATGTGGGCGGTCGCTGTCCCCGTGTTCGTGAGGACCACCGTGACGTTCGCGAGGTCTCCCGGCGCGTACCTGTCGCGATCGGTTCGCGCCTCGAACGAGAAGGTGACCGTCCCC
The DNA here is from genome assembly GCA_005878415.1 of Methanobacteriota archaeon. Lineage (GTDB taxonomy): Archaea > Thermoplasmatota > Thermoplasmata > RBG-16-68-12 > RBG-16-68-12 > RBG-16-68-12. Next base: position 1,268 of record VBMM01000324.1, on the reverse strand, counting down.
GCGCCCGGCTCGATGGCCACCGTGGTTTCGGCAGAGAGCCGGGACGACGCATCGGAAGTTAGGAGGGCCGCGTCGATGCGGTACGATCGGCCGCCGAGGACCGCGCGGCCGTCGTCGCGGGCCTGGTCCCAGACGAATTCGAAGTTCGCGGCCTCCCCAGGGCCGAGCGCAAGTCGGGACGCAAGCGGCAAGCAGCCGTCATGCAAGGACTGATTGTACACGATGGAACCGTCCTCGCCGGAGACCGTAAAGGAGGCATGGCACGACGTAGGGAACGGGAGCCACGTCCGCTCCTGCCCACGGTTGCGAACCGTCACCGAGATGCCGAGCGACTCGTTTGCGCTCAACAAGGCCTTGTCAGTCATGACGCTCAAGGAGAGCCTGGGTCCGACGGCCCCCGGCGGTCCGTCCCGCGCCTCCGGCGATACCCAATCGGGCAACGCCGAGGTGACCATGAGCGCCGCGACGATCGACACAACCACCGCGATCGCCCGCGCCGCCGCCCGCACGATCCGGGTCATTGTCCCTGCGCGCCCATAGACCTTGTGTTTTTCAATCGCGGACCCCTAGAGCGTCACCGTGAGCTCGGCGACGTCCCCATCCTTCAGCCCCACCGCGCTTCGCAGGTAGTGCTTCGAGATCACCTCGAGGACGTCCGTGTGGTGCGTCCGGATCGGCATGATGACCGCGCAGTCGACGTGGCCCATCGAGGCGAGGAAACATTTGGCGCCCCCGAACGTCCGACCGGCGGCTTCGAACCCCGAGATCTCGATCCCTGGGTTCTCCTCGAGGATCCGCAGCTTCGCGAGGTCCGGGCCTCCGACCTTGAGGTTCAGCGTGCCCTCGTACGGCTCGAACCAGAGCTTCTTGCGAAACTGGTCCTTGTAGCCTTTCTGTCGCATGTAGAACGCGCCCTCCCCGAGGCCGCTCGCCACGCTCCCGGCGATCGTCAGGGTCTCCTTGATCTCGAACACGCGTTGGTAGTCCGCGTACTCCTTGCGCAGGACGTCCGCGCCTTTCGGCGTCAGGCGGATCCGCTGACGGCGCGTCGCGAGGTCGCGTGCCACGAGGCCGTCGCGGATTAGCTCGAGGATCCGCTGGGACGCGCTCTGCTGGCTCACCCCGACGAGCTTGCCCAGGTCGCGCGACGACAAGTTGACGAAGTCCTTGAGCCCGCCCGTGAGGGCGATCGCCTTGAGCGTCTCAACGTGGTACGGCTTCAGCGGCGCGGGACAGGCCGTCCCGGGCTTATGCCTTTCTCAGGGTCA
>VBMM01000173.1 GCA_005878415.1 Methanobacteriota archaeon | reverse complement strand
CCTGTTCTTCCTCATCGGCGGGGTCCTCGCGCTCCTGATGCGCGCGGAACTCGCGTATCCGGGCCCGACGATCGTGGACCCGAACACGTACACGGAACTGTTCACGATGCACGGCACCACGATGATCTTCCTCGTGGCGATCCCGATCCTCGCGGGCTTCGGGAACCTGATGGTGCCTCCGCTGATCGGGGCGAAGGACATGGCGTTCCCGCGCATCAATGCCCTGAGCTTCTGGCTCATCCCCGCGGCGGGCGTCATCATGTGGCTCGGCGCCGCAAACATCGGTTGGACCGGATACACTCCGCTGAGCGTCTACGATCCGAGCAAAGGCATCGACATGTGGATCGTCGGCCTGCAGCTCCTCGGCATCTCGTCCACCGCAGGCGCGATCAACTTCCTCGTCACGATCTTCCGCCATCGGGCCGCGGGCATCACGTTCCGCAATCTCTCGCTGTTCGTCTGGTCGATCCTCGTCACGCAAAGCCTCGTCCTCCTCGCGACCCCGGTCCTCGCGGCCGGCCTGTTCGTGCTCCTGCTCGACCGCCACGGCATCACCGCGTTCCTCTCGCCGACCGTCGGCGGTGATCCGATCATGTGGCAGCACCTCTTCTGGTTCTACTCCCACCCCGCCGTGTACATCATGATCCTCCCGGCGATGGGCATCATCTCGGAGGTCATCCCGCGGATGAGCCACAAACCGATCTTCGGGTACAAGGCGATCGCCCTCTCGACCGTCGCGATCGGGTTCCTGTCGTTCGGAGTATGGGTGCACCACATGTTCACGACGGGCATCTCGATCTCCGCGCGCCTCCCGTTCATGGTCATCACGCTCGCGATCGCCGTTCCGAGCGGGATCAAGATCTTCAACTGGATCGCGACGATGTGGGGCGGAGCGATCGAGCTCAAAGCGCCCATGCTCTTCGCCGTCGGGTTCGTCGCGATGTTCGTCATCGGCGGCATCAACGGCGTCTTCCAGGCGCCGATCCCGCTCGACTATCCGCTCCAGGACACCTACTGGGTCGTCGCCCACCTCCATTACGTCCTCTTCGGAGGCACGATCCTCGGCGTCTTCGCGGGATTCTACTTCTGGTTCCCTCGGATGTCCCGGCGCATGTATTCCGAGAGGCTGGCCCGCTGGCACTTCGCCTTCACCCTCGTCGGTATGAACCTGGTCTTCTTCACGATGCACTTCCTCGGCCTCGAGGGCATGCCGCGCCGGGTGTACGACTACGACCCCGCGCTGTGGACGTTGAACTGGCTCGCGACGCTCGGAGCTTTCGTCGTCGCCTTCGGCCAAGTCATCTTCGTGGCGAACGTGATCTGGACGTTCGTCGCGGGACCCGTATCGGACCCCGATCCATGGGGAGAGATCCCGGGACAGCGGAACGAAGTGCGGGTGCCCGGCGTGCCGGTGTACGCGATGCCGATTCACGCCGCCGCGAACGGCGGGACGCGCGAGGAGCCTAGCGGGGAATCGGGACGGCCTCGAGTTCCCTGAGGATCTCGTCGGCGAGCCGGGACGCCGTGTCGTAGTCGCCGGACTCGAACGCCGCTCGCGCCTGCTTCAACGCCTTCCGGATGTCGCTGACGTTCCGGCCGGTGTCGCGGGCCCGCTTCGCGGTCTCGAGGGCGCGGGTCATACGCTCCAGCGCGTCGGCGCGGGAGACCTTGGGCTTCTCGCCCTCCTCTTCCTCCAACAGCTCGTGTCGGAGCGTCTCCGAGGCGGGAGCGGGCGGAGCCTGAGAAGGCGTCGGAGGCCGCGGAGGCCGCTCGACGATCGGCGGCGGTGGCGGGGCCGCTTCCTCGGGCTCCGTCGGCAGCTCAAGGCCGCCGGCCTCCAGAGCCGCGGCGAGGTACTTCTCGGCGTCGAGCAGGCTTTTCTCCTTCACGGCGAGCATCTCCCGCTGCGAAGCGAGCTGGGTCAGCTCCTCTCGGAGCGTGGTCTGCAATTCGACGAATGACTCGTGCTGCGCGGCGGACTCCTTCTGGCGGGCGAACATCTCCTCGCTGATCTTGAGGAGTTCCCGTTCGCGCGCCTCCATGGCGTTGAGCCGCTCGTTCTGAAGCTTGATGAGTTCCTCCTCGCGCGCTGCGAGCTTCCGGTCCCGCTCCGCGAGGCCCTTCTCCATCGTCGATAGGCGGCCAATTGTCTCGGCGAGCGCGCGCTCCCGCTGGGCGGACAGCTGCTCTCGCTCCACGAGCGCCTGGATCTTCCCCTCCGAGTCTTTGAGGTGATCGGTCAGCTCCAGCTCGACGCGGCGGAGCCGGTCCTCGGCTTCCTTGATCGCCTTCTCGCGCTCGTTCAACGTGCGAGCCCAATCCTGGACCCGCTTCTCCTCCGTGCTGATCTTCTCCCGATCGATCCGCGCGCCTGCGAGGTCGCGCTCGGCGAGCGAACGCGCGGCCTGGACCTGGCCCTTCTCGCGCTCGAACTCCTCGCGCTCCGAGCGGAAGCGGTTCATTTGGGCCTCAAGCTCGCCGCGCTGCGACTCGATATCTCCCTTGAGGGTCTCGAGTTCCCGTTGGCGGGCGTCGAGGGTGCTCTTGATTTCCTTGAACTTCGTGGCCGACGCTTTCACCGAGTCAAGCAGGGCCGGGGTGGGCTTTTCGCTCGCCATGTCAGGTCACCGCCGCGAAGGGCGCGACGGACCTCTTGGTGGCGCGGACTCTATATAAGCCGTCCGTCCGTGGAATCGTTCATGAGAACAAATCGGCAGCAGCGCGATGCAACCGCGCTCCCGCGAGATCGCCGATTCGATGTCGGCCCGAGAGGTCCTGGGCCCGCTCGCGAACAACGGTCCGCGCGCCCGGCGTCCCCTCCATCGCCTTTGTCAAAGTGTCAGACAAACGAAAGACACTTATACCGCGTGCTGTCGTACGCGTGTCTGCCTTCCCCATACGGGGAACGCACGAAGGGATGGAACATGCCAGCACTCAAAGAGATCTCGTTCGAGTACGCTCGACAGATCGCGACCGTCAAGGGACTCCGGCCGAGCAAGGTGAAGGGTACGAACACGCTGCGCTTTTCGAAAGGCGGCAGCGAGAAGCTCCAGGTCATCTCCTGGGATGAGTTCGAGACGACCGCCAGCGGCCGCAATCTCGCCGTGTACGAGAGCGGCGGCTGGATGAAGCTGATGCGCAAGCACTGATCCGCGCCGGCCTCCTCCGGGAAGACCATGGTGGACCTGGCGTTCGGCGCCACCGCCATGGCTTCGATCTTCGCGATCGTCGACCCGCTTGGAGTCGTCCCGTTCTTCTCTGTCCTGACCGAAGGGATGACTCCGGTCGAGAAGCAGGACATCGTGTCGAAGGCGTGCCTCACGGCGACAATCACCCTCGGCGTCTTCGCGATCTTCGGACAGTGGATCTTCGCCGCGTTCGGATTCACGATCCCCGCGTTCAAGATCGCCGGCGGGATCCTCCTCTTCGGCGTCGCGCTCGAGATGCTCCACGGGGAGCGCTCCCGATCGCGGCTCACCCCGCAAGAACGCGAGGAGACGTTGGAACGGGAGGAGGTCGCCGTCGTCCCAATCGGCATCCCGCTCCTCGCGGGGCCCGGCGCCATCACGACGGTCATGATCTACATGGCCCATCCGGTCGCCGACACAGCGGACAAGCTGTTCGTCTTCGCCGGAATCCTGGCCTCCGTCCTCGCGGCGTTCTTCCTCCTGCACTACGCGGACCGGATCTTCAAGCGGCTCGGGCGCACCGGGACGCGCGCCGTCGGCCGCGTGATGGGGCTCCTGCTCGCGGCGATCGCGATCCAGTTCATCATCGATGGCGTCTTCGACATCGCTCGGATGCATGGCCTTCCCGTCACGTGACCTCGGGCCCCATGGCCTTTTATCCGGCCCCCGGCATGCGGTCCGCATGGGCGTCGAGGAGAAGGTCCTCGCGCGAATCCGGCCCTCGGCGGAGGAGGAGGCGCGGATCGAACGGGCCGTGAAAGACCTCCTCGAGCGGCTCACCGGCCTCCTGCGTTCCAAGGGGTGGGAGGCGAAGCCGTTCCTCGCGGGCTCGGTGGCGAAGGGCACCCATCTCACGGGGACCGAGATCGATCTCTTCGTCGCGTTCCCGCCGGACCTGCCCCGCCCGGAGTTGGAGACGCGCGGCCTCGCCCTCGGTAAAATCCTCGAGCGGGGAGAGCACCGGTACGCCGAGCACCCGTACACGCGCGGCTGGCACGCGGGCTTCGAGGTGGAGATCGTCCCGTGCTATCGGATCACGGACGCGACGCAGCGGATGAGCGCGGTCGACCGCACGCCGCTCCACGTCGACTACGTGCTCGGCCGGATCAAGGAAGGCCAAGCGGACGAGATCCGGCTGCTGAAGGCGTGGGCGGAGGGCGTGGGCGTGTACGGCGCGGAGGCGAAGGTCATGGGCTTCAGCGGGTACCTGTGCGAACTCCTCGTGCTGAAGTACGGCACGTTCCGCGGCGTGCTGGAGAACAGCCTCGCGTGGCGGAAGGGGGAGCTCATCGAGCTCGATCGCCCGCCGGGCCGAGCCTTCCCGGAGCCTCTCATCGTCGTCGACCCGGTCGATCCGAACCGGAACGTTGCGAGCGCGGTGTCCGTCGAGCAACTCGCGACGTTCGTGCATTCAGCGCGCGAGTACCTGCGGGCTCCGAGCGAGCGATTCTTCTTCCCCCGACCGGCGAAGGCGATGACGATCCCCAAGCTCCGTGCGCTCGCGAAGATCCGCGGGAGCGGCCTCCTGGCGATCGCGATCCCGGCGCCCGCCGTCACCGAGGACGTCCTGTATCCGCAACTGCGCAAGGCGCACCGCGCGTTCCTCGACCTGTTCCACCGCAATGAATTTCAGGTGTTCGATTCGCATTTCGACGTCGTGGGCAAGAATGCCGTGTTCCTGTTCGAGTTCGCCGTCGACACGCTGCCACGCGTCCTCCGGCACGAAGGCCCTCCCGTCTGGGTGAAGAACGCGAAGGACTTCCTGGACAAATGGCGGCGGAGCCCGAAGACCCTCGCAGGGCCGTTCATCCAGGGTGAACGATGGGCGGTCGATGTGAGCCGCGACGCCGTCACCGCCGGCGGTCTCGCCAAGACCGCTTGGCGGGCGCTGAGTCTCGGAAAGGACCTGGAAAAGGCGGCCAAGCGCTCCCTCCAGATCCACTCGGGGCCGGAGGCCGTGCGGGCCTCGAACGCGGACGCATGGAGCCGGTTGTTCGACAAGCGGTTTCCGTGGGAGCGGTGACGATCTCAGAGTTCACTGCGGCAGGACCACAAAGCTCGCGGTCGCTTGGCGTCCCACCCCGTCCGTAGCGACGATCTCAAACGCATACGACGACGCGGGGGGATTCAAAGGGAACGTCACGTTGTACGACCCGGCGGGATAGTCCTCTGGCCGGTGACGCGCGCACTGGCTCTTTCCCGAGAGAAGAGTCCAGTTCACCTCGAAAGTTGTGCGGGCTGCCGGGGTGACGTAGACGTGCAGCGACGCGAGCCCCGAGTTGTCCGTCGCGCGGAACAGGATGTAGATCGAGCTGTTTGAGCCCATCGGCACGGCCACCTGACCCCCGACGGGTACGAGACAAGGCAGATCGCCGGTGTATCCCAGCGTGTACGGGCTCACGGAGATCCCCTGGATCGTCGGGTCCGTGAAGTCCCCGAATGGCGGGTTCAGCAGGATGATCCAGAACGCGAGCCAGCTGAAGAAATACGTGATGCCGTGGCCCACCCAATCCTTCCGCTTGAAGGCGTCCGTCTTGATGCCGAAGAGCGGGAGGATGAAGTACAGGCCGAACCCGACCGCGATCCCCGCGAAGAACGCCAAGGCGGGCAGGACGGAGAACAGGAGGAACGCGACGATGGCGCCGACGACGGCCCAGAGAATCGTCGCGACAGCCGCGTGTGCGCCCTGAATCTCCCGCCGCATGTACCCGACCTCGTCGAAGTCGGGCGCGACCCAGTCGGTCTCCTCCTCCTTCCGTTTCCGGCGGGCCATCGGGCGGTCGGATGAAGGGGCCCTTCAAAAACCTTCGCTCAGCGCCCGCCCGCGACCATCGGTGTCATGCGCGCGCGAAACGCCTCCATCTCGAGCGAGAACTGACGGATCGTCACGAGCATCGCGCCGACGAGCAGGCCGCCCACATAGCCCGCGATCCCGCCCGTGACGAGGCGCGCAGTCCATGTCGACTCGTACGTGTAGTACGGTCCGGAAAAGAGCTGCGTGAAGCCATCGATGGCCATGGGCAGCAGTCCGAGGAACACGATCGCGGCACCGGCTTGCTCGGAGGGGATCCGGGCGAGCCGCCGCCGGATCGACGACGGCATGGCGTTCACCATGACTTCCCCCGTCTTCGTGGAAGGCCGGGCGAACATCGCCGCGAGCACGCCCAAGTTGGCGAAGACGTACATGGAGGTCATCCGCTCGTCGATGGGCATCTGGTTGCCGTTGAGCCAGAACGAGCGGTAGTAGAGCTGGTGGCACTGCGCGTCGCCGATCGTGTAGATCGCACGGGCGTAGAGAGGAAACGTTTGCCAGATCGTCTCATGGTCGATGACGTTCGCGCCCCCGACCTGGTTCGCAAAGGACCCCGGCGGGACGGTGAACGGCGCGCAAAACAACGAAAGGGTCCAGACGAGGTTCACGACGAGGAGCGCAAGGAGCGCTTTGCTCCAGGTCAGCCGCGCCCAGAGGCTGGAAGCCACGGAGGCTGGTACGGCCCCCGGCGGATAAAGATTTGCCGGAGGGACGTCACTTCGCGAACTTCGCGGGGGTCCGATCGAAGCTCGCCTTGCAGCCGGCGGAGCAGAAGTAATACGTCTTGCCCTGATAGACCGAACTCCCTGCCGCCCGATTCGGGGCGACCATCATCCCGCACACTGGGTCCTTCTCCATGGGGGACTGATTTCGTCGGACCTACGTGAATCTTGCGGCGTCCCGACGGACGTCATGCGACGTGGATGTCCAACCGCACCGCAAGATACGGCACCGGCCCTGCCGGGCCGCGATAGAGGAGGAATTTCAACGCGTAGTCTCCGGGTTGATCGATGCGGAACGTGTACGGGATTCGTTCCTGACCGCCATCTTGGAGGAGGGACGTCGTCGAGAGCGTCATCACGCTCGCGACCTCGACCGTCTGGTTTCGGCCGGTCGTTGCGTTGAACACGACGCCGAGCGTCGAGAGCACGACATCGATCGTGTAGTTGACGACTCCGGATTCGTGATTCGCGACGACGATGAGGACCGTCGCATTCTCTCGAACGACAAGTCGCGACGGATATCCCGTGGCCATGCCGGACTCGTTCAACAGGTAGAGCTCGCTGAAGCCGGGAGGGGGGCGGGCGTTCAGGGCCGAATATGCGATCGACGCGCCCGCGATCGCGACGGCGATCACGAGCCCCACGACGAGCGTCCTTTCGACCGCGGACAACCCGGACCAATGAGGACGCACGACCTCGAGGGAGAGGCGAAGACGACGCGGTGCCGGGAGGGAGCGCCTGCGGATGTACGCGACTCCGCACGCGAAGAGCGTGAAGAGATCCGTGATGGCGAGGATCGCACCGATGTGGATTCCCCAGGGGGCGAAGTTCGAAAGCAGGCCGATGAGAGCGACGATGGCTATGCTCAGGCCCACGCTGAGAGTGATCCGTTGGACCCAACGGATATCGTCCGCGGCGGGGAAGAGGACCGCGAGGCCGGCGTAGCCCGGCAGGAACAGGACGAGGACGACGCCGGCCGCAAATCCCACGAGCCCGCCGATCCCGAGGGCCGCGACGATCGAGAGGAGGAACGCCAAAATCGGGATCAGGAAGAGATCGAGGGGCGTGTCGTGGAATCCGAATCGCATCCTGCCGTCCCATGCGGGAGCCCGTAAAAAGGGTTGTGTCGGAGCCCTCACCCTCCTGAATCCGCGAGCCCTAGACATGGATGCCGGCACCGCCCAATCGAACGACGCGGGAGGCTAGCGGAAGAGCGCTCCTCGGAGCGCGTTCCATAAGACAATCCGGTCCTCCGCCGACATCCCGCGGACGCTGAAGAGCGCCGCGAAATACACGAGGCCGCCGAACAAGACCCCGATCCACAGAGAGAGTCCGGGGACCACGACGAGGACGAGCGCCATCACCGTCCCTGCGAAGATCGACTTGCCAAGGGTCCCGATCGGCCGGAGCTGGGCCACGTACCGCTGAATCGCCGCGGCGCTGAGGACCGCGACGACGATGCACGACGCCAGGAACGCATACGCGACTCCGACGGGACCGAGCGGCGGGATGAGCAAGGCGCTCAAGACCATCGTGATGGCGGCGCCCACCGCGCCGATGTAGAGCCGTACGTTCATGTGGCCCGTCGCCGCGAGGGCGGGTCCGATGCCCATGACCGCCGTCTCGACTGCGAAACTCAGGATCAGCACGCGGAAGCTCTGCGCGGAGTCGAGGAACGCGTTCCCGTAGAACGTCGTGATAATTGGCGCGGCGTAGAGCCAGCCGCCGAACGCCATGGGGACGCCTATGACGAGGGACAGCCGTTGAATCTGATTGAGGACGGACGGCAGCCGCTCCCAGGACTGCTCGTTGATCCGGGACATCATCGGCAAGGCCGCGATGCTGACAATGCTGAGGAACGAGAACAGGGCCAGGACCAGGGTGAAGGCGGCGTTGAAGATCCCCGTGGATTCGGGATCGCGCATCACCGTGAGGAGGACGATCCCCGTCGTGTACGTGAACGTCGCGACGACGTTGTTCAATCCGAAGGGGATCGCGCTCTTGACGATGTGCTTCGCCTCCCGCGCGTTCACTCGCCGCGTGAACCAGGCGAACTTCCGCCGCGCGGTCACGGCGGACAGGATGAGCATCACAAAGCTCCCGGCCAGGAAGGCGAGCGAGACCTCCACCAAGCCGAATCCGAGGAACATCACGACGAGCGCGGCGCTCACCGTCACGGATCGTTCGGCGATGGTGATCAAGGCGGCGTATTCGAACCTCTCGAACGCGCGGAACACGGATGAGAACGTGGTCGCGTACGTGGTCACGACGCTCGACACGCCCAGGATTAGCGTGACCGTCCTCGCCGTGGGGTCGTCCAAGACAAGTTGCGTGCCGACCCACAGCGCGAGGATCGCGAACGCCGCGAGCAAGAGACGGAGGAGGCTGACCAGGGTCAGATATCGACTCGCCCTGGAGCGGTCCGCCGCGACCTGAATCGACATGACGTCGTCGAGGCCCAGCGAGACCAGGAGCAGGAACCAGCCGGGGAACGCGAATCCGAACACGAACACGCCGTAGACGGCCACGCCGAGCTTCCGCGCAAGGACCACCGAGACCAGGAGCGTCAGCACCTGGGCCACGAGCTGCGCGAACGCCGTAGTCGCGAAATTCCGACCAAACCTCTTGGAATCGGCTTCCGGTTCGGCGGGCTCTCCTGCCGGAGCCGAGGGCCTCACGGGGGCAGTCGGAACGGTTCCGCGGCCTACGACACCGCGGAACAACTCGTCGGAGGAAGCGGATGAGGCCCGTTCGAATCGGCCCCGCGCCATCCGGCGTCGAATTCGGGGCGCGCAGATAAGGGGTTGTAGTGGAAGTGATTACATCCGGTGCGCCACGAGCCCAACTGGCTTTGTCACCCTTAGGCCTAGTTCTGCCGCTCTAGGCGGCGCATCCAACTTGAGAGCGAGCCAGAGGGACGTGGTCGTGACAGCGGTCGTCTTCATTCGAGCCGAGCCGGCGCTTGGACGGACCGCGTTGATCGCTCGACAGACCGGCCCCAGCCACGAGGGAGCCATCTCATGAAGCGAGCTGAGGAAGGCATGGCTCCTCCCTTGGATGCGGGAGACGCCGTTCGTACCGCGTCCGTCGCCATGGGCTCCACGCCGGCCATGGACGTCCTCGTCCTCGACGCGGGCACGAGGCAGTCGCTCGTCACCATGCGGTCTCTCGGCCGTCGGAACCTCTTGATCGCCGCCATGGAGACGTTCCGCAACGCCCCCGCGTTCTCGTCCCGCTGGTGTAAGGCCCGGTTCGTCTGCCCGGCCGGTTACGCCACGGACACGTACCTGCGTGACCTCGAAGCGGCCCTGGATCGGACGGAGGCCCCGCTCGTCATCCCGTCGCACGATGGCACGATTGCGCTCCTCCGCCAACACCGGGAACGCCTGGAGCGGCGCGCCAAGGTCGCCTTGGCCCACGAGCCTGCGATGACAATCGCGGTGAACAAGGAGCGGACCCTCGCCATCGCCCGGCAACTCGGAATCGCGGTGCCACGGGGCGTCATCGTTACGGCTCCGGGCGACATCCCCGACGCGTTGAAGGAGATCGGTCTCCCGGCGGTGATCAAACCCTGCGAATCGTGGGTCGGCGGAGAGGGACGCGGAGCCCGCGTCGTCCCTCGACTCGTGACGACCCCGCGGGAAGCGGCCCGCGTCTTCGCCGAGCTCACGCGGTTCGGCGGCGCCACCCTGTTCCAGCAGTTCGTCGGCGGGCGACGCGAGGCCGTGAGCCTGATCTACTCAGACGGCGAGTTCTATGCGCGGTTCGCGCAATGGGCGCAGCGGACGGTCCCGCCGCTCGGCGGGGATTCCGTCCTCCGTCAGAGCATCCCGGTGCCGAAGGACATCGGAGACGAGTCCGAACGACTCGTCCGCGAGATCGACCTCGAAGGCTATTCCGAAATCGAATTCCGTCGGGACCGCGCGGGCAGACCGGTGTTGATGGAGATCAATCCACGCCTCTCGGCATCCGTCGAAATCGCGGTCCGGTCGGGCGTCGACTTCCCCTTCCTGCTTTGGCAATGGGCGAGTGGCGTGCCGATCGACCGGGTCGGGCGGTATCGGACGGGCGGCTGGATGCGGTATCTCAGCGGCGACGTCCGCGGGACGATCGAGACGATCCGCCAGCGCGGCCGGCCCGGGATCACGCCTCCGAGTCGGGCCGCGTTCGACTTCTTCGCCGCATTCGTACGGCCGATGGGCTACGACTACTTCCAGTGGCGAGATCCGCGTCCCGCACTGCGGGCGACCGCGGGGTTCCTTCGCCTCACGCTGAGTCGAGTTCTGAAGAGAGAGCTGGCCTCTCTCGGGAGGAGTTCCCATGGACGTCGAGGGGGAGACGACGACACCCCGGCGGTTCGTGCCCGACGCGCCATATGATGCGGTGGTCGTCGGCGCGGGTCCGTACGGACTCTCCGCCGCCGCACATCTCCTGGGCCGTGGGCTCAACGTCGCCGTTTTCGGCAAGACCCTCGAGCTTTGGCGCGAGCACATGCCCCGCGGGATGCTCTTGCGGTCCCAGTGGTGGGCGACCAACCTCTCCGACCCCGGGCGCCGGTACACGTTCCGGCGATTCTTCCGGGAATCTCGGCGAAAGCCCGGCTACCCGGTCCCGCTCGACACCTTTCTGGAGTATGCCCTCTGGTTCCAGCGCCATGCGGTCCCGGACGTCGACGAGACGTACGTGACGTCGATCGAGCGTCGAGGCGGGAACTTCCTCCTCACGCTTGCGGACGGGCGTCGGGTCGAGAGTGCCGCGGTCGTCATGGCAATTGGGATCCGGCACTACGCCCACCGGCCGGACGAATTCCGCGGCCTGCCACCGGGACTCGTAATACATTCGAGCGAGCTCCGCGACCTCAAGCCGTTTCGAGGCGAACGCGTCGTCGTGATCGGCGGAGGCCAGAGCGCCGTCGAATACGCGGCCCTCCTGCACGAGGTCGGGGCAACCGTGGACCTCGTTCCCCGACGTCCGATCGTCTGGCTCGAGCGGGACCGCATGGGCGAGCGGGGCGTGCTCGAGCAAATCCGGGCGCCCGACACCGGGATCGGTCCAGGATGGAAGAACTGGGTCCTCGAGCATGTCCCGTTCCTCTTCTACCGCCTCCCCCGGGCCCGGAAGGACCGCGCGTTGGCTTGGTACTCCAGCGCCTGGGCGGCGGACTGGCTGAGGGACCGAATCGCGAACAAGGTCACGGTCCACGAGGGCCAAACCGCCGTCTCCTTCGCGGTCGAGGATGGGAAAGTCGACATCACGCTCTCCGATGGCGCGAGGATCCGAGCCGACCACATCGTGCTCGGGACTGGCTACAAGGTGGACATCGACCGACTCCCGATGATCAGCCCTTCCCTACGAGCCGCGATCAAGGACGAGATGGGAATCCCCCTCCTCGGTCCGTCGTTCGAGTCGACCGTGCCGGGCCTCTATTTCGTCGGCGTTACGTCGTTGCCGGTGTTCGGCCCGATGTACCGCTTCGTCCTCGGCTGCCGTTCGATGGCGCCGCGTGTGGCTCGGGCAATCGCACGACAGCGACGGAAGCGTCGCGGGCGCGCCCTCGCAACCGAACCTGAACTTGAAATCGCGGTTTCTTCGGATCGAAGTCCGGCTGGGCGACGGGCGCATCCGATTCCGTCCGACGAGACGAGCACGGCATCATGGGCTCAACGAATCCTCATCGCGCGGAGGCGCTGAACGTGCCGCGACTCCCCCAAGTACTGCGTCTGTTCGGATCCGAAGCGACGCCGGCTCGGTGGTGAGGCGAATCTTGTCGTCGGTCGTGGACGAGCAATTCTTCGACGGGATCGCGCACGGCCGGATGAGCACCCTGCCCGATGACGTCCGCGGGACATTCGGATCTCGACCCATCCGTGTCGTGCTCTACGTGAAGGGGTTCCCCACCACGGAGACGGGGGGGCCCGTCGTCGTAGTGTACAATCTCGTGAAGGAGTGGCTGCGGACCGGCGCCGCGCAGGTCACCCTCATCGTGCAGACGGATAGCGGGGAAGAGGAGGTGCGCGAGGCCCTGGGCCAGCCATCGGGCTTGACCGTGATCCGGCTCGGCTACTCGCCGTCGGCCGAGGACTTCCGAGCCCTGCGCCGGGTCTTCCGAGCCTTCCGCAACGCCGACGTGGTCCAGTTCAACGAGTTCCCGATCCGCCTGATGGGCTACGTCATCCTCGCGAAGGCCCGCGGGATCCCGGCGATCTATTCATCGCACGGCCTCGCAACGGAAGAGGCCCCGACGTTCCTCGGGCCGGAGTATCCGCTCCAACTCGCTTCCCGAGGCGGACAGATCGAGGTCCGCGCGCCCAGATTCCTCGTTTCGCTCTTCGTTCGGGTCTTCCGATGGGTCGCGCCTCATTGGAGCGCGGTCGTCGCGAACAGCCGCACCCACATGGCCCGTGCCGTGGCGGCGGAGAACTTCAATCCGTCGCGGATGCGGCTCATTCCAAACGGCGTCGAGGTCTGTGCGCCGGAGCCTCCCACGCCGACGGCCTACAAGGACCCGCCGCGGCTCCTGTTCGTCGGCAAGCTCGAACGGGTCAAAGGTCCGGATTTGTTCCTGGCGGCCCTCGAAATCCTGGACTCCGAAGGATGGCGGTTCGACGTCGGAATCGCGGGAGCGGGATCCCTCGAAGCCGAGTTACGAATCGCCGCGGACCGACTCAAACGCCAGAAGGTGACGTTCTGCGGGTCGGTCGGCCACGATGCCGTCCGTTCCCTCTATCAGGCGGCGGACATCGTCGTCGTGCCATCCCGGTACGAGGCGTTCGGGATCGTCGTCCTCGAGGCGATGGCGGCGGGTCGTCCCCTCGTGGCGACGTCCGTCGGCGGCATCCCGGAGATCGTCAACGCGCCTCGAAATGCGATCCTGGTCGCACCGGAGGCGACCTCGATTGCGGCGGGAATCCGTCGGCTTGCGAGCGACCCCGACCTCGGCCGCCGGATGGCCGTCGCGAATCGGGAGGACGTCGCGTCCTTTTCATGGTCGCGCATCGCCCCCCGGTACCTCGAGCTCTTTCGGGAGCTCTTGCCGGCCACGAGGGCGGACGCCTAGGCGACCTCGATCCGGCTGCAGGTGCCGAGGCGAACCATCGGAGCTCAGCCGCCGGCATCCAAGACCGTGTCGAGGAACCGTTGCCAATTCGTCCGGAATGCATCCGTGCCGTACCGGGGGAGGATGAACTCGCGAGGGGTGAATTGCTGTCGTGCGGCGACGACCGATCGAATCGCGTCGATGAAGTCCTCATCCGACCGACTCCTAACGACGAGACCGCATTCCCGCGTTTCCTCGGTGAACGGCCACGCGGCCTCGCTCACGACGACGGGCAGGTTGCACGACAGGGCCTCGAGCAGGGCCAGGCCGAATCCCTCGTACCTGGAAGGGAGGAAGAAGAAATCGCTCGCGGCGTACCAGAGCCGGAGGTCCTCGTGGGCGATGCGTCCGAGCGACAAAATGTTCCCGTGGCGGCTCCCCTCGCCTCCGGCCACGACGAACAGGACGTCGGGCATCCGCGACGCGACGCGGACCAACACATCGTATCCTTTCGTGAAATGCGGGCGGCCCACGAAGAGTCCGATGGGCACGCGCTGCGGAAGGCCAAGGAGCGCCCGCATCGACGCGCGATTCGCGGGACGAAACGTCCCTGTGTCCACGGCCACGGGAATCAAGTGCGCGTGGAGGCGGTAGAACGCGTCGAGCTCGCGGACCACGCGCTGGCTCACGGCGACGACGTGGGTCCCGATCCCCGCCAGTCGATCGAAGAATGCGGTGACGTGGCCGGTCGTGAGCCGATCCCCGCGCAAGGAGAGCGCCTGGCGCGCGAAGCCGGCCATCGTGAAGTGGTATATTTGGATCCGGGGCACGTTCATCCGTCGGAGGCCGAGCGGCCACCCGTAGATGCCGTTGCTCAGGACGAGGTCGAACGGTTCGCGGCGGTGGCGGCGGAGGAGATCGCGCGCCGCGCGGACCGCCCCGACCGGCTGTTGCATCCCCAATCGCCGGAAATCGCCAAGCGGCCCCGGGCTTGGCGGACCCTCGCTCGCGAACGTCTCGGCGTCCCGGAAGATACGGCGCAGGGATTCGTTGAACACCTCGATGCCACCGACGGGCTGGGACGGCCCGTACGGCGTGAGGATTGCGACTCGGATGCCTTCGATCATTCGTCTCGACCGCCCGGACGCCGCCTCGTCGGCGGCGAGTCTATGCACTTGGTCGACGGCGTGGACATCTCGCGCCAGCACAAGGGGCCCTGTGCCACGGAAGACACCGGGTGTGTTCAGGTTGACCGGGAACGTGTCCGTCCCAGGCGTACGGGCGATATCCCCCTTCCTCGTTCCGCAGCCCGACGGCATGGCCCAGGCCCTGAACTCCTTCCGGAGGGTGCGGAACTTTCTCCAGGAGGAGTACGACCGCGCGTTCCGACACGACCACTGGAACATTGGCATCGTCGATGCGCCGATCTCCCGGTTCCTCGAGCCGGAGCGGATGCTCGACATCCGCTGGTTCCCGCCACCGCAACCCGGCAGCTACTATGCCGATCCGTTCGGCGTGGTCCGCGGAGGCGTGACGGAGATCTTCTTCGAGGAGTACGATTTTCGAGCAGACAAAGGCGTCATCTCGCACGTTCGCGAGACAGCGAACGGCGAGTTCTCGTCGCCCGAGGTCGAAATCGACCTCCGCGTCCATGCGTCCTATCCCTACCTCGTCGAACGGGAAGGACGCGTGTATTGCATCCCCGAGACCTCGCACGCCCGGGAGATTGCGCTGTACGAGGCCGCGGACTTCCCACATCGCTGGTCGAAGATCGCGACCCTCGTGCCAGGAGTCGCGGGCGTTGATCCCACCCTTGTCGAACACGACGGGATGCTCTGGCTCTTCGCGAGCGACCTCGATGACGGACCGTTCTCGAAACTCCGAATTTGGTATGCGCCGGCCTTGCTCGGCCCTTGGAAGCCGCATCCGCAAAATCCGGTGAAGACGGACGTTCGATCCGCGCGGCCCGGAGGGACGCCTTTCGTGATCGGGGGCGACCTCTATCGTCCGGCGCAAGATTCCTCGTCGACATACGGCGGCTCGATTACCGTGAACCATATCGTGCGCCTGACGACTGCGGAATTTCGCGAGGAGCCCATCGCAACGGTCGGGCCTCTGCGCGACGGACCCTACGCGCACGGCCTACACACCTTGTCCGCCGTCGGCGATCGCACGCTAGTCGACGGGAAGTGGCTGGCCTTCAACCGATCCGAAATGGCCCGTCATCTTCGCGAGTCCATTGAGGTGCGCTGGCCGCGTGTCCTCTTGGGTGGATGACAATCGAGCCCGGACACGATTCACCCGGTTGAACCGGCGCAGATCTCCGTCGCCAGATCGCGGAGGGCGGGCACATGGGCCGGCCAGTCGAATGCCGACTCGACGAGCGCGCGGCCGGAGGTCCCGAGGCGCTGACGACTCACCGGGTCCTCGAGGAGATTGTGGATCGCGTTGCGAAACTCGATCGGGCCATCGCGGATCAGCAGGTGTTGGCCGTCTCGGACCGGCAGGCCTTCGCACGCTTTGGTCGTCGCGACGACCGCGCGCGCGGCGGCGAGATACGTGAGGATCTTGATGCGCGTCCCGCTCCCGTGGGCGAGGGGAGCGATGCAGATCGCGGCGTCTCGGAGGACCGCGACGAGGTCCGGGACGTACCCCATTGCGACGACGTTCCGGACGCGCGGCCAAGACGGCTGGTTCGGCCCCACGAGCAGGAGCCGAACGTTCGGTAGGCCGGGGGCAAGGGTTTGGAACACGAACTCGGCTGCTTCGCGGTTCGGGATGTAGTTGAAGTCCCCGACGAACGCGACGGTCCGAGAATCGCCCGGATCCGGCAACGCGGGGATCCGCCGGAGGTCCGCACAGTTCGGCAGGACGCGGACCCGGCCCTCCGCATCCGGACACTCCGCGACGACGGCCCTTCGGTCCGCATCGGACGTCACGAGGGTCCGCGCCGCGCGGCGGATCGCCTCGATCTCGTATCGCTTCGCCCGTTCCAGCAGCCGGGGCTTCATCACACGGCGGATCGCGCTCCGGCGGCCGAGCCAGCCCTGGAAGAAGGGCGCGTTATCCATCTCGTAGTCGAGGAGGTTCCAGTACACGTTGTGCTCGTCGAGGACCATCGGTACGCGGGGCCCGTACTGGTGGAGGCCGATCAGGTCGAGGGACTCCACGACGACGAGGTCGGGTGGCGGCGAAGACTTGCGCTCCGGAAAGTCGCGACGGTAGTACCGTCGCATGCGACCGATCCGGGTCCGGAGGGAATTGGATAGCGGCACCTCGACGTACTCGACGCCGGGCACCCGATTTCCGTTGAGGGGATCCGTGACGACGACCCGGACGTCGGCGAACTGCGAGAACATCGAAACGATCCCGTGAACCCGCGAACCGAAGCCGCCGCGGTCGGGGTCGGCATTGGGTGTGATGATCTCAACTTTCATGGGCTACCTCCGCCGGAATTTGACGAGTCGACGGGTCGATGATCGCCTCGAGACGATCCGCGTGCGTCTCCCAGTCGAACTTCCTCTCGACCAGCTCGCGGGCTCGACGCGCCATCGCGAGGCATTTGTCCGGGTCCCCTAGAGCCTGGGTGACGTATCGGAGGAACTCTTCGTCCGTCGTTGCGACGAACGCGTGCACCCCGTGACGGATCTCGGGGATCCCTCGCGCCGCGAAATCGGACATCACGATGGGCGTCCCGACGGCCATCGCATCCAGGACCTTCGTCAACACGCCGACTCCACGCTTGACCGGCACGATGCAAAGCGTCGCGGCCCGGATGGATGCATAGATGTCCGGGACGAACCCGAGGGGCCGAACCAGCGGATCGAACGGAATGGCGGGGATGTCCCGACCGGCAACCCGGATCTCGCAGCGGATACCGGCCCGCGCCAGAGCCGGCGCGAGGACGGCATTCACGAACTCGAGGGCCTCTCGATTCGGCGCGTACCCGAAGCTTCCGAAGAGAAGAAGGACCGCGGGCCTCCGGGAATGGACGCCGGTCTCCCGATCCTCTGGCGGCGCAATCGAGTCAATCTCGCGAACGTGGACGGATACCGGGATGACGTGAACCTTCGATGGCTCCAATCCCATCTGCGCGTATGCCGCCGCGTCCCGAGAGGAGACGGTGATGAGGGCGTCAACCCTCCGTCCAAGGAATCGCTCGAGCCATGCAATCATGCGGACGGATGTCCGACTCTTTTCCAAACTCTCGTAGAAGAGCTTCCCGTTCCCGTGGGAATCCCACACGCAGCGGATCCCGAGCAACCGGGCGATGACGACTCCCGCGACCGCGTGGTGGACGGTCTCGCAGACGATGACGCGTACCCGATGCCGGCGAGCGAGCCGCAGGCCTCTCCACACAAGCAGCCCCTTGTCGACGACGTAGAGCACGGCCCGCGGTGCCTTCGAGCGTCTGGGGTCGTAGAGGATCCGGTCCCACGGACCGCGCAGGCCTATGACGTCGTGCTGCTCGCGGAGCGTCCGAAGGATCGTCGGAGCGCGCTCGGACGTCTGGCCGACTTCCGTATCCGGAATGAAGAGGATCGCGGTGTCTCGATCCGCGAATCGGGCGACTTGGGAAGCGGTCGGATGGATCAAGCGAAATCACCCGGCCGGGACATAGTAGACCTGCGTCCAACCGTTGTCGTAAATCTCGGAATAGTTCTGCGCGCCGCTCGCGTAAGCGGAGTAGATTTGCGACCCGTACCACTGGCGGTACCAGAGCTCCGTCGTCGGGTCGAGGACCGCGTAAACGGGCGTGCCCGGATGCCAGTCCTGGAGTCGGAGGGGCCACAAGTTCGTGTACGGAAAGCGCACGATGACCGGACGTTCGCCGGGGTCGAGCCAGATCGGCGTCGGATACTTGCCGTCCAGAACGAGGGTCCCGTTCGGGAGCGAGTAGACGAAATTCGTCGCGGCGATGGCTTGCCCCGGCACGATGTTGAACGCCTCGAGGTAGTAGGCCGTCGCACCCGTGGCGACACTTGCGCCGATCAGGGCCGCGACGACGATCGCCTTCGCGCCCCGCGGAATCCGCATCCGAGCGAGCCCGGCGAAGCACAGCGCGGGCACGAAGGTCGCCATGATCAGGAGGGACCGGTCGTAAAATTGGCCGCCGAACGCGAAGATGTCCGCGAATGCGACGAGCCCCGGACCAATCAACGCGGCGAAGGCCAACCGGAACCGGTCGCGGGACGGACGGTCGCGAAAGAGGTATGCGAGGGAGACCAGGGAGAAGACGCCGTACAACCCAATGCTCGCCGTCCGGATCCGAGGGGCCACATAGAGGAGGTCGCTCTGCGTCCGCTGCGTCGCCATGTTCAACGTTTGCTCCGGGAGTCCGAAGACCGAGTTCATCCGGGCGACGATCGCGACCTGCGCGGCCTGGGACGACCCGATGGCGAGGAAGAACAACCACGCGAGCCATACAACTGCAAAAGTCATCGCGACGCGTTGCGAGAACTTGCGATCGCGCCGGAGGTCCTCCTTCGGGCCGAAGTCGTGGAAGCGCGGGATGAGCGTGACGACGGCGTAGACCCCGAGGATCGCGAGGAGGAGGATGGCAGATGTCGGATGCGAAGCGACGAGGCCCACGAACAACGCGGCCGCGACGAACCGCCAGCGCGTCTCCCGACGGCGGACCGTGGAGAGGATGAGCAAGAGCAGGACGAACCCCAGGGACTGCGGCGACACGTGGTACTGCGCCCACACGGCGAAGAGGGCCGTGGGGAAGGACGCTTGGCGGGCGATCGTCGGGACGAACGTCGCCCGGAGCAGTTCGAAGATCGCGAGGAAAGTGATGCCCCCCGCGACGAAGGGGTACCAGCTGACGAACTCGATCGGGGTCGTGCCGCCGGAGCCGTACAAGGTCAGGAGGACCAGGAAGGCCCCTGGCCAGTTCGCCGAGTAACGTGTGAGATCGGACGGGAGGTGACCCAATGCGCCGAGGGTTTGCGCCTCCGCGAAATGTCCGTACGCGTCCAGGTAGCGGGGGAACGGCTCAAAGAGCGTCGGCGTGCCCGCAAGGGTCGCGAGGAGGATCACACCGGTCAGGGCAATCAGCGCGTCGGATCGCGTCCACACCGACAGGATGGCCGAGAGGACGATGAGCGCAATGCCCGCCCAATAGGAAGGCGGCAACATCTGGAAGAGGCCCAGTTGCGCGGACACCGGGACTTGGGCGATCTGGGTCGTCAGGCCGGAGAGGAGGACGACCGCTAGGCCGGCAACTCCGTACCCGAACACGATCGCGGGATGACAGCGGTCGGTGCGAGAAGGCCCCGGTCGCGGCTCGGCGGATGGGATGGGAGGGCCTCCCGGGCTAGCCGGCGACGCCATCGTAGACCTCCAGCAGGTGGCTCGCGACGATCGGGAGTGCGAAGTGATCGAGAGAGAGGATCGCTTCCCCGAACGCCGGAACCGTGCGCTCGCCCACGACGACCCCAGTAACGCCGTCCGAAACGATGTCGCGGACCGCGCCGACCGCCGAGGTGACGCAGGGCTTGCCGCACGCGCTCGCCTCGATCAACGTGAACGGGAGTAGATCGTTCTCGCTCGTGCAGAGGACGATCTCCGAGCGGTTGTACAGATCGACCATGTCCTTGCGGGAGAGTCGATCGAGGAAGCGCACCGCTTCGCGCACGCCGAGTTGGGTGGCGAGCCGCCGGAGCGCCCCGAGTTCCGGACCCGACCCGCGAATCGCGAGGCGGACCTTCGGCTCTCGACGGAGCAGCCATTGCAACGTGTGCAGCGCGAAATCCACGCCCTTCGATCGGTGGAGTCGCGCGACGAGCAAGAGGACCCGTTCGTCGTCCTTCCACTCGATGTCGCGGGACGACGGCGCGTTCCGCCTCGGCGCGTAGGTGTCCGTGTCGATCCCGGTCGGAATCCAGCGCGTCACCTGTCCGTCCTCGACGCCGAGGGCGCGGAGGAACGGCTCCGCTTTCGTGGTGCGGGGGACGAACCCGCGGCCCGCCTTCCGGACGGACCTCCCGACCGCGGACTCGAAGGCCATCTGGTACGCCGAGCCCGGGAACCGCATTCGGCGAAACGTCTCTTGCCAAACGACGAGAGGGACCGCGCGTTCCCGGGCGACGAGCG
This sequence comes from Methanobacteriota archaeon, assembly GCA_005878415.1. GTDB lineage: Archaea > Thermoplasmatota > Thermoplasmata > RBG-16-68-12 > RBG-16-68-12 > RBG-16-68-12. The sequence goes on along the minus strand of VBMM01000173.1, from coordinate 2,498 downwards.
ACGCGAAGAACGTCGATGGCTGGTGGAACTCGGATGCTTGGATCACATCCGCCTCTCGGAGCGCCGGATGACGCATGAGGTCCGGCGTCACCGGGACGAGTCCGGGATGGAACGGCGTCCGAAGCCGCGTCGGTAGCGGCACCACGCGGAGACGCTCGTCGAGGGTGTGCTCTTGGCCATCGAGGTACATGTCGCCGAAGAACACGGTCACCCGATGCCCCCGCTTCGACAGCTCCGAGCCCAGCTCCACCAGGTTCGTCTCCCGGAGCTGTCCCGTGTCCGCCGCGAGCCCCGGAAGGGTCGGGCGAAAGATGAAGTCGCGGGTCGTGTAGGCGGGCGTCGCGGCGATCGGGTTCACGAGCGCGACGTTCATGCGAGCCCTCCCACGGGAGGCGAACCGCTGTCGCCGCCAGGCATCGCGGAGGTCACCGGAACATCGCCTTTCGCGACCTCCAGATACTTTTCGAGATAGGCCTCGGGACGATGGTATCGCTCGTACGTCTGCCGTGCCGAGGCGCGGAGCGGAGCCGGATCGCCTCGACGCTCGAATCGATCCATCGCATCGGCGATGCCGTCCTCGGCAGGCTCGAACGAATATCCCGCGGCACCGCCGTGGAGGAGTTCCTCGAGCCCGCCGCGCCGAGAGACGAGGAGCGGCGTACCGCACGAGAGAGCCTCGATTGCCGCGAGAGGGGCGTTCTCGGGCCACAGGGACGGGATGACGAGCGCCTTGGCACCGCGGTACAAGCGGAGTAGCTCGTCGCGCGAGACCCAACCTTCGATCTGTACACGCGCCCGATCCCGCCGGGCGAGATGTTTCAACTCGCCGGACAGGGAACCGCGACCGACGATCCGGATCGGCGCGGACCGCCGCGTGGACGCGCGAACCAATTCCGCAACGCCTTTGTGGGATTCGAGAACGCCTACGAAGAGGAAGTAGCCGCCGAGGCCGTCCTCGGGCATCGAGACGCGGCCGTCCGGGGCGAAGTTGGGGATATGGACAACGGGACACCCAACGGAGGATTCGATGGCGTGGGCCATGTACACGCTTGGCGCGATCGCGCAGTCGACCTCGGATAGGCCGTGCCAACCGGGGCTGTACCGCCACATCTGCGGCGGCCGGGCCGTGAGGAGGGCGCAACGGACGCAGGTCGGTGTGACGCACGGATATTTGCCGTACTTCAGAAGATCACTCCGAGGACAGCGGACCCAGTAGTCGTGCGCCGTGTAGAGGGATCGTGCGTTGGCTCGGCGGACGAACACGTCGCGGCCGAGGAGGGAGACGTTGTGATGATGGATCACGTCGGGTCGCAGACCGTCCAGGAGACCCGCGTGGTACCGCGCGACGCCGCCGGACCGGCCGAGGAGGTGCGCGGCGATGGGCTGGCCCCACCCTTCTCCGGGGATCGCATGGACGTAGACGCCGTCGTCAGGATCGTCCCCCCGGGCATCCTTCAGCGGGCGCTTCAGCCCGTAGGCCGCCGGAGAGAACTCGACACCGGAGTGTCTCCATCGATCTAGTGCGTCCCCTGCATCCCGTGAACGAAGTAGTTCCGCAGGACCCGCATGGCGTATCGTGAGGCGAGCTCGAAATCGTCGCGCGTCGCGAGCGCGAACCGGAAGTTCTCGCGCCACCACCGCGGGCTGAAGTAGAGCTTCGTGTACGCGAGCTTGCGCAATCGGTTCAGCTGCTCCGGCGTCAGGGCGTCGGTGCCGACGATCGCATTGGACTGGTGCATCTTCCGCCAGTCGAGCTCGGGGATCCGGTTGGCGGCGCGCATGGTCTCGTAGAGCTCCGTGCCAGGATAGGGCGCGAGCACGTTGAACTGCGCGCCGTTCGGAAGGGTCTGCTGCGCGAACCGGATCGTGTCCATCGCGCTCTCCCATGTCTCGCCCGGGAGGCCGAGGATGAACGCGCAGTAGGTCTTGATGCCCGCCTCCTTCGCCCACCGGATCGCCTGCGCCGCTTGCTCGACGGTCGCCTGCTTGCTCACGCTGTCGAGGATCCGCTGGTTGCCCGATTCGACGCCGAACGAGATGCCGCTGCATCCCGCCGCGCGCATCGCGGCGAGGAGCTCGGGATCGACGAGGTGGACGCGGGTGTTGCAGTACCATCGGATGTCGAGCGCATCGCGCTGCATCCCGGCGCAGAGTTCGCGCACGCGCTTCTTGTTCATCGTGAACGTCTCGTCGAAGAACGAGACGGTGCGGATGTGGAAGTGGTCCTTGAGGTACCGCAACTCTGCGAGTACGCTCTCCGCGGACCGGAACTTCCAGGAGGTCCGTGCGACCGTGCAGAACGAGCACGCGTACGGGCATCCCTTGCTCGCGTACATGATCGTGAAGGGCTTGCATGCGGACGCCGAGATGAAGTATGGATCCAGGGAGGGAAGCAGGTCATAGGCCGGGATCGGAAGGCGGTCGTAGTCCTTGATTGGAGGCGCATCCCGGGTGACGCGAACGTGGCCGTCGTCGCGGTACGCCAGGCCGGGGACGTC
>VBMM01000055.1 GCA_005878415.1 Methanobacteriota archaeon | reverse complement strand
CGGCACACCTACGAGTCCAGTGTGGCGAAGCTGTTCGCATCCGAAGCTTCCCACCGCGCGGTCGACTCGGCCGTGCAGATCCACGGCGGGTACGGCTTCATCAAAGATTACGTCGTCGAGAAGCTGTACCGGGACCAGCGGGTCACGGAAATCTATGAAGGCACGTCGGAGATCCAGCGGCTCGTCATCGCGCGTGCGGTTCTCGGGAAGTGAACGGTCACAGGCGCACGGGCGGTGGTACCGGACCGTAGCGGAGCACTTCGACCATCTGTACGATTCCGGCCGTGTCACTAGGGCCTATCCATTCCTGCACGACCTCTTCCGCCGGCGGGCACCCGTCCTCGACGTCCTCGATGTCGCGTGCGGGACGTTCGCGCTCGACCTGCCGCTCCTCCGGCGCAGCTATCGGGTCACCGGTCGGGATGTCTCGAAGGAGATGCTGCGGATCGCGCGGCGACGTCTGGAGGAGAGTGGGCGCTCTGCGGATCTTGGGCAGGCGGACATGCGGACGCTCCGCCTCGACCGCGAGTTCGACGCGATCCTGTGCCTCGGGACCGCCTTCAACTACCTAGCGAAGGCGATCGACATCCGGAGGGCGCTACGCGGGTTCCGTGGCCACGTGCGGAAGGATGGCCTGCTCGTCCTCGACCTCACGAACTTTGACGCGTGGATTCGAAACCCGCAGAACGCTCGCGCAGAGGTGGACTACCGGGCGCCGGACGGCATGCGCATCGCGGTCTTCGGCTTCAACGAGCAGGATCTCACGCGATCGATTCACCTTGCGCGGTTCCTGACCGTCGTGCAGACCGGTCGAGGGATCGACATCCGATTCGACGAGGCGCCGCTTCGCATCTGGACCAAAGACAGCCTGACCACGGCCCTGCAGGGCAATGGCTTCAAGCCGGTCGAGTGGTGGGGCGACCTGCGTCTGGGGGCGAGGTACGACCGACGTCGGAGTCCGCGCCTCGTTTCCGTGTCAACGCGGGCGTAGCATTCAAGAGCGCGGTCGAGGAACGCACGCGAGCTAGCCGATGACGCGGTCCATGACGACGACGCAGCCCAAGACCACGACGATGAATCCGGCGAACACGATGTCCAGCGGGATGAGGCCGAATCCGGCGGACACGAGCACGAGGAGGCCCATGAACGCAAGGAGGAATCCGAAATAGATGACCACCTCGATGGAGGGGGAGCGAGACTTCGGCTCGGCCGCGACCACGACGCGGCGGACGGGCTCGGGCGATTTATGGATTGTGGTCCTGTCCGCACCGCGACGAATGAAGCGAATCCTATATGGCGGGCTTTCGTTGGGGGAACGCATGGCGACCCGGGTCCTCTACATGGAAGAGCGCCGCGGACAGGAGCCGGATCCGTGCTACGCGCGCGAGTTCGACGCCTCGGTCATCGATCGGGGACCCGACTTCGTCATCCTCGACCAGACCCTCTTCTACGCCGAGGGCGGCGGCCAACCTTACGACACCGGCGTCCTCCGGGGAGGCGAGGCGGAGTCCAAGGTCCTTCGTGTGATGAAAGACAAGGGCGTCATCAAGCACTATGTCGACCGGATGCCGATGGGCACCGCGGTCCATGGCATCGTGGACTGGGGCCGGCGTTACAAACACATGCGCATGCATACATCGCAGCATCTCATGTCCGGCCTCGTGTTCCGCATCTACGGTGCGCGCACGGTCGGCAATCAGATTCACACGGATTACAGCCGCGTCGACTTCCAGCCGGCGAACTTCACGCCGGAAGACCTCAAGCGAATCGAGGACGAGACCAACTCAGTCATCGAGTCGAAACAAGAGGTCCGGATCTTTGAGGAGGATCGGGTCGTGGTTCACAACAAGATCGAAGACCGAGCGCTCCTCGACCTCATTCCGGAGTCCGTGCGCCGGCTCAGGGTCATCCAGATTGGCTCGGCCGACTACTGTCCGTGCGGCGGGACCCATCTGAAGAACGTCTCGGAGATCGGCCGTGTGCGCGTCACCGAGAAACGGTCGAAAGGCCGGGAGACGGATCGCATCGTGTACGAGCTCGTTCCGCCTTGAGCAGGTCAGTGGGCGTCGGGCGAGCCATCTCAGAGATCGACCGACTTCGTTCCGTCCCAGATCTTCCGGGCCCCCTTCTCGGCGGCCGGCACGAGCAGGCCCCGTTTCGACTTCGTGGGGATGATGAAGAACTCCTCCGTCTTCCCGCCTTCCGCTATGAGGACGAGCTTGAGCTTCCCGCCCTCCAGCGGCTCGCCCGTTTCCGGGTGGAGGTAGTGGTACCGGACGTACCGGCCTCGATCCATCTGGGAGCGGACCTCGATATCGCCCTTCTTCGTGCGCGTCAGGACCTCCTCGGGGTATCGGGTCATCGGAACACGCGAGCGGAATCGCGCCAACAGGCCAAAAACCTAGGGCGAAGCGCCCGGCGGTCTGTTACCGAGAATGATTCTCACGGAGGCTGATTATCAAGGACGGCGTCCCGGGAACGAACGCTTATGAGCGACAGGCACGCCTGCCCCGACGCCATGACCCAGAGCTACGAGACGGCCGGCAGGAACGCCATGGCGGACCTCGAGAACAAGCAGCCGCACGAGTTGCTGCTGATGCTCGGGGGCGCCCTGGCGATCCTCCTGTCCGTTCTCCTGTACGCAATCGACTGGGCACAGGGTGGTATCGCAGCGAGCCAGCTCGCGAGCTTGACGACGGTCCTCGTGATCGACGTCGTCCTCGGGGCCGCGCTGTGGGTCTCCCCCAAGATTGGCCACAAGAACCTGATGAACAGCGCGATCGTGGCGGGCGTCGTGAGCATCGTCTTGCTCGCGTTCGGCGGCCTTCCCGGAACGATCGGCGGCGTCATTGGGCTCCTCGGCGCAATCCTGGCGGCGGCGAACCCGTACCTCCCCTGGTCCAAGCACACGTGAGCCGGCAAGATCGGCTTCGCACTCCGGCGTCTCGATAGCGAAGCCGCCACCCCTTTCGTTCTCGCTTCGTCTACGAATCTCTCGAAAGCCTTTGGTGGACGGCAGGGCGAATGAACAGGACCTCCCCGCCGCACTCAATCCGGACGATCTTGTAATACGGGAGCCGCGCTTCCGCAGTCGTGAAGTAGCGGCGCTCGAGGTCGACGATCTCGGAGCCGCTGATTTGTCGATGGCCTTCCGGGTGGGCTCGGTCGACGTACCACAGGACCGCATCGGAAAGCCGGCCCGGTTGGCGCCACCGCAGTTCGTTCAGGACCTCACGAGCGGTGCGACGCATCGACACCGCGATGGTGATCCGGTCTCTTTCGCCTTCGCGGCACAAAGACCATATCCGCAGGACCGGTTCTGAGACGTGATGGACTACCCGCCACGCGTGCGGGCGTTGCTCGACCGCTCGAAGGCGGACCGGGGAGACGCCGTCGTCGTCCGCGCGAGGGGCGAGCGGTACGAGGGAGTCCTCATGCCGCACCACGGGTTCAGCGGCGACGACATCCTGACGGTCAAGCTCCCGAATGGATACAACATCGGCATTGCGATCCGGGACGTCGAATCCGTCGAGGTCGTGACGAAGCACATTCCCACGAAAGCTCAGCGGAATCTTCCCCCGCCCGCGAAGGACAAGCCGACCGTCGCGGTGCTCGGCACGGGAGGCACGATCGCCGCGTACGTCGACTACCGGACAGGGGCCGTCCATCCGGCGGTCACGGCGGAGGAACTCGTCTTCAGCGTCCCCGAGTTGCTCGACGTCTGCAACGTCCGAGCCCGGGTCATCTATAGCATCTACAGCGAGAACCTGAAGCCCGAGAACTGGCAGAACTTGGCACGGGAGGCGGGGAAGGAACTCAACGGGGGCGCGACCGGCGTGATCATCCCGCACGGGACCGACACGCTCCACTTCACGACGGCGGCGCTGTCCTTCATGTTACGTGAGCTGACCGGCCCCGTCGCGGTGGTCGGGGCGCAGCGGTCGAGCGACCGCCCCTCGTCGGACGCCGCGATGAACCTGCTCAGCGCGGCCCGCGTCGCGACCGCGGACCTCGGCGAGGTCGTCGCCGTGATGCACGGCGAGACGAGCGATTCCTTCGGGGTAATCCATCGCGGCACGAAGGTCCGGAAGATGCACTCGTCGCGCCGCGACGCCTTCCGGTCCCTGAACGCCACGCCGCTCGGACGGGTCCTCGCGGATGGCCGGGTCGAACTCTCCGGGCGTACATTGCCCCGATCCCGCGGTCCGACGAAGGTGGACGACGCGCTCGACACGAACGTCGCCCTCACGTACTTCTACCCCGGTCAGCGGGGATCCGAACTCGAGGGGATCCTTCAGGACGTCCACGGTGCCGTCATCGCGGGCACGGGCCTCGGCCACGTTTCCGAGGATCTCGTCCCGGTCGTCCACCGCTTCGCGAAGGACGGCGTGGCGATCGTCATGACGACACAGGCCCTCCAGGGACGCGTGAACATGCGCGTGTACGACACCGGCCGCGATCTGATCAAGGCGGGCGTCATCGGAGGCGAGGACATGA
>VBMM01000133.1 GCA_005878415.1 Methanobacteriota archaeon | reverse complement strand
CAAAACGAATCACGACCCAACCACCCCGCGGAGACCCAACACCCACTATTATTCTGGAGCGCCTGATATTAATAGTTTTGCGCAATGGACTCGTCGATCGCTTGCGGGAACAGTCTCCGGCTGGCGAAAGTGGAGCGGACCCGGTCCGCGCCCAAACGTTTAAATCGAGCACCCCTTTTAACGCGAATCGCAAGGCCCGTTTTCATGGCCAAGACCCCTAAGACGAACCCTCACCTCCAGCGCGTCGTGCGCGAGCTGCGGGAGGTCTCCCGCAAGGCCGAGGCGCCGATCTGGCGGGACGTCGCCGAGCGCCTCGAGCGCTCTCGCAAGAACTGGTCGGAGGTCAACCTGTCCCGGCTCAGCCGGTATGCGGCCAAGGGGGAGCAGATCGTCGTCCCCGGGGTGGTCCTGGCGACCGGCGAGATTACGACGGCGGTGACGGTCGCCGCCTTCCGGTCGTCGGAGGCCGCGAGGAAGAAGATCGAAGCGGCCGGCGGACGGGCGATCGGCCTCCTTGAGCTCGCCGTCCAGAACCCGAAGGGATCCGGCATCCGGATCATGGGGTGACGATGCCGATCATCGATGCGACCGGGCACGTCGTCGGCCGGATGGCCTCGGTCGTCGCGAAACGCCTCCTCAACGGCGAGGAGATCGTCGTCGTGAATGCGGAGCATGCGATCGTGACGGGTAAGAAGCACATGGTCTTCCAGGAGTACCGGGCAGCCCACGCCCGAGGGAGCACCGCGAGCCGCATGCGCGGCATCGGCCCCGCGTACCCTCGCCGGCCGGACATGATCCTCCGCCGTTCGATCTCGCGCATGATGCCGTACCAGCAACCGCGCGGACGGACGGCGCTGAAGCGGTTGCGGGTCTACCTCTCCGTGCCGACCGAGTTCAAGGACAAGCCGCTCGAGACCATCGAGGTCGCGAAGCGCCCGCCGCAAGGGCCGTTCATCAGCCTCGGCGAGATCTCGAAGCTCCTCGGGTCGAAGTTCGAGGTGCGCGCGTGAAGGCGATCGTCGCGAGCGGGAAGCGGAAGACGGCCGTCGCCCGGGCGACGCTCACGAAGGGCCGCGGCGTCGTGCGGATCAACAGCGTGCCCGTCGAGATGTACCCCTTCGAGCTCGGACGGCTGAAGATCCTCGAGCCACTCAAGCTCGCCGGCCGGAAGGTCGACTCGATCGACATCAACGTGAACGTGCACGGCGGCGGCGTGATGGGCCAGGCCGATGCCGTCCGCACGGCGATCGCCCGCGGCCTCGTGCAGTACCTGAACGACCAGGACCTCGAGACGTTGTTCCGGGAGTACGACCGCACCCTGATCGTGCCGGACACCCGCCGAAAGTTGCCGAAGAACCCGTTGGGCCGGGGCGCGCGCAAGAAGCGGCAGAAGTCGTACCGGTGAGCCGATGATCATCCCCGTCCGGTGTTTCACGTGTGGCAAGGTCGTCGGGAGCGCCTTCCAGCCGTTCGTCGAGCGGACCCACGGCGGAGAGGATCCGGTCAAGGTCCTCGACACGCTCGGGCTGAAACGGTACTGCTGCCGCCGCATGATCCTGTCCCACGCGGAGCTGATCGACGAGGTCCTCCCGTTCGGATGATCGGTCGGTCGCGGGGAAGGGTTTTTAGTCCGGCAGTCCTTCGAGACGCCTGCGGGTCCGTGGGGTAGCTTGGTTCGGGCGCGGGGCCTTGCGGTCTGCCCGCCCGCAAGAAATCCTACCAGCTTGGGGTGCTGGCGACTCCGGTTCAAATCCGGACGGACCCATCCGCTTCGACGTGCGATTCCCCAGCCGGCCCTGTAGCCCTTTATACCCGAGCCTCGATTCCGGGGAAGGCATCAATCGGGGTAGAGCATGACTCGTATCGCACGCTTTGCATTCATTGGGATCGTGGCATTCGCGTTGATCGTCGGGACGCCGCTGTCCGCGCAGGCCGGCCGTCCCCTGACCCGCGTCGAGCACCCGAATGTCCTAGTGACCCTCGATCCGGAGTCGAGTTCGCAGAACGAGGTCACGATTGCGGCGTTCCCGAACAATCGAAACGTGCTCGTGGCGACCGCGCGCGACACGCGCCAAGCCAGCGGCTTCTCATGGGCCGGGTACTACCGCTCGACGGACGGAGGGGACACCTGGCAGAACGCCCTCGTGCCCGGTTTCCCGGGGGACACGTCCCCCGAAGGGCTCTCGTCGCCCGTGCACGACGCGGGCTGGACGATCGGGAGCGACCCCGTCATCACCGCCGATCGAGAGGGACGGGTCTACCTGGCGTGGCTCTCGTTCGGGCCGACGACGACGGAGTTCGCGGGGTGGGTCGTCCTCACGCGCTATTCGGACTTCGGGGCGACGTACGACTTCACCTCGGTCGTATACGCGGGGCACGACACCCCGAGCGACAAGCTGGGCGGCCCGGGGAACTCGCGCGTCACGGACAAGGAATGGATCGCCGTCGACGACACGGGCGGGTCGTGCGACGGGAACCTGTACATGCCGTGGGCCCTGTTCGAGAGCGCCGGTGGAGCCGTCCCCATCGTATTCCAGAAGTCCACGGACGGAGGCCGCTCCTGGACGCCGATCCTCCCCCTGAGCCACGCGCCGAACAGCCAGAACCAAGGCACGACCGTCGCGGTCGGCCCGGGCGGCGAGGTGTACGTCGCGTGGGAGGACTTCCATAAAGACCAGATCCTCTTCACCCGGTCCCTCGACTGCGGGCAGACGTTCGAGACGGAGCGCGGGATCGCGTCGATCGTCCCTGTGCCCGAGCCGCTCCCGGGGAGCGCGTACCGGCTCGACAGCTTCCCGAGGATGGCCGCGAGCCAGACGACCGGGTCGGTCTTCATCACCTGGGCGGACTACCGGACGGGGAATGCCGACGTGGTCCTCGCGCGATCGACGGACCGCGGGGCGAGCTGGTCTGCGCCGGCCCGCGTGAACGACGTCGCCACGAACCACCAGATCTTCCCCGCCATCACGACATTCGAGGGCCGCGTGGACATCTCCTTCTACGACAGCCGGAACGACCCGGAAGGGAAGCTCCTGGACGTCTACTACGCGGAGTCCGATGACGACGGTGTCACGTTCCTCCCGAACGTGCCGGTGACGGACGCCCCGTTCGACCCGAACCTGGGAATCACGGCGGGCGGTGCGGCGTTCCTCGGCGACTACAACGGCATCGCCTCGAACGCGGCGGGCGTCCATCCGATCTGGGCGGACAACCGGAACGTCGCCACGACGACGCCGCGGGACCAGGACATCTACACGGCAACAGTCTCGTAGACCCTAATCCGGGGAGGCGGCTCCCGCGGCGAATCAGGCCTCTTCGAGCCGACGCCGGACATACTCGTCGAAGTCGTACACCTGGGGTTCCTGTTCGCTGTACCGCCCGCCCTTGAACGAGCGGGAACGTACGCCCTTCATCTCCCGTTCGCAGACGGCCCAATCTTGGCGGTTAATCAGGTCCCAGAGCTCGACCGCATCGGACGGATCGAAGTCGGGCGCGTCCATCGCCGCCGCATCGAAGTAGAACTCGCACTCGACCGTCGAGCGATCCGGCGAGTGCGGCCACGTCCGGTGAATCATCAGGAAGTCGGGATGGAGGCTGAAGAACAGGTTCGGGAAGATGGCGTAGTAGTAGATTCGACGCCGATCCACGTCCGTCATCCCCGTCAGCGGCGGTCGGTTCGTGTAGCCGCTCCACGTCATCGATTCGAAGTCCTTCGCGAACTCCATGTAGCCGCCGGAGAACGGCGTCATCCGCGCCCCATCGACGAAGTAGTCGTGCACTTCGCCGCTGAAGTACGGCGTGATACGGTTCAGATCCGGATGGATCGGCGCGCAATGGTAGCATTCCTGGTAGTTCTCCACGAGGATCTTCCAGTTCGCCCGCACCTCGTACGTCTGGCGAGACGCGAGGCGCAACTCGCGGAGTGGGAAGCGATCGAACTTCGCGAAGAACCGCCCGAGCTCCTCCGCGATCGGCGGCGCGCTCGGCTCCAGGTTTACCCAGAGGAAGCCGCCCCACGATTCGACGCGGATCGCGACGAGCCCCTGCTCCTCTTTCCGAAAGTCGATGACCGCCTCCGTGTGGGGCGCACCGACGAGCGAGCCTTCCGGAGAATACGTCCATCCATGGTACGGACACACGATCGAGCGGAGCTTGTGTCCTTCGGGTTCCTCGACCAAACGCGTGCCGCGGTGTCGGCACACGTTGTAGAACGCGCGCACCCGGCCGTCCGTGCCGCGGACCAGAATCACGCTCTCGTCACCGACCGCCCGGGTCACGAAATCCCCCGGTTCCGGAATCTGTTCCTCGCGGGCGACGTTGAGCCAGCTCCGGTAGTAAAACGAGTCGATCTCTTTCCGGAACCTCGATTCGTCCGTGTAGAACGGTCCCGCGGGCGTGGTCGCTTCGAGGTGCACGCCGTGTTCCCGTCCCACGTATTTCGTCTTGGACTTGGCCATCCCGCGCGGGAAGGCCGTCCCCAAATATGGTCTTGCCGTTCGCTGTACCGTCGATAGGTTCGTAACCGAGCGGTCTCTCCCCCGGAGGAGAGCGAGCGATGTTCGCCCCGCCCGCGCGCGAAATCTTCACGATTGGCCATTCGACGAGAACCTTCGATGAATTCCTCGCGCTCCTCGAAGGTCATTCGATCGAGCTCCTCGTCGACGTCCGCCACTTCCCGATCTCGCAACGGGTGCCCTGGGCGACCGCCGAATTCCTTTCCCACGACTTGCCGACTCGAGGAATTGGATACGTGCATCTCGAAGCCCTGGGCGGATTCCGCAAGGCGCGTCCGGACAGCCCGAACACGGGCTGGAAGAACCTTGGCTTCCGCGGCTACGCCGATCACATGGCCACGCTCGAGTTCATCGCGGGATTGAGCGGACTTCTCGAGATCGCCGCCACGCAACGCACCGCGATCATGTGCGCCGAGGCCGTGCCGTGGAAATGTCACCGGTCCCTGCTCTCGGATGCCCTCATCGTCCGAGGCGTTGCGGTCACCCACATCCTTGGCGTCCGTTCGACGCAACCGCACAAACTGACGAAATTCGCGAAGGTCCGCGGCGATCGCGTCACCTACCCGGCGCGTCGCGGGAAAGGTGTTTAAGTGCCCGGGTCGATGGTCGACCGGGAGCGATGGTTCGAGACCTACGCTACGATGCGGCGCCTGGGATGGTGATCCTCGGCTGGAAGAGCATGGAGGACGGCCTCCACCTGCGGGTCCGCGGCTCGGATGACGACGTCCGGTTGCAATGCCATTGCGGCCGATCCCACTGGCTCGTCCGGGAACAATTCTCGGGGGGACGCGCCCTCCTCCTGCTCACCTGTCACAGCTGCGGACAGCGCGCGTCGTTCGGAACGCGACGACACGCGCAACCTCCTCGGGCGTGCCCCAGCGCTTCAGGGCCGGCTCCTCCGCAAGTGCGGTCCGGTACTCTCCGGACACGGCCTCCATCGGGCCCGTCGCGATGCTCCCGAGCGCGAGCGAGTTCACGCGCACGCCTTTCGGTCCGTACGCCTGGGCGAGCGCGCGGCCGAGCGCGAGGATCCCGGCCTTCGCGATCAAATAGGGAATCCCGACCTTGTCGCCGGTGATCGCGGGCGTCGACCCGATCAAGATGATACTCCCTCGGCTCGCCCGTGCCATCGAGGGAACCGCGGCTTGCGTGACGAAGATCGAGCCGAGCAGGTCGACGTCGATCGGCGAGCGAATCTCCGTCGGTGTGAGGTCCTCGTAGGCCTTGTGCCACTCTTCGTCGCGATACGGATGCCCGGCGAAGCACGCGACGACGTCGATGCGACGGAGCTCTTGCACCGTCTTCTCGACCAGTTGTCGGCACGACTTCGGGTCGGAGACGTCCGCTTGAACCGCAATCCCCTTCCGACCGAGCTTCTTCGCGGCCTCCACGACCGCGTCCGCCGCGGCTCTCCCGCGGTTGTATTGGACAGAAACATCGGCGCCTTCTCGCGCGAGTTCGAGGACTGCCGCGCGGCCGATCCCGCCGCTTCCGCCGGTGACGAGGGCGACCCGGCCGTCGAGGCGACCCATGGCGACCCGAGCCTCTCGCCGCGTAATAAATCCTCGGAGAGAGCGAGGGCCCGAAGACAGAACCATATACGCAGGAGTGCGTCCTGAGTCCGCCGATGGCGATCCGCGTCCGAGTCTCCACCGAGTTCGCGTTCCTCCTGTCGGGCGTCTTCATCATGCTCGTGGCGTGGGCGCTCAACCTCGTTGGGACGCTCGCAAGCGAGAGCAGCTCCGGGCACGGTGGGATGGATGTCTACCTCTGGGTCTTCTTCATCTTCCAAGGACTCGCCTTCTCGACGGTCGGCGTGATCGGAGCGAACTATCGCGAGTTCCTCGCCAACCCGACGTTCGCGAAGCGGTACCTCGTCGCATTCATGTTCATCGCGGACGGGGGCCTCCATCTGCTCGCGCTTAACCAGCACTTGGACATCCCGTTCGCCGCGGCGTTCTTCGCGGTCGTCGCCCCGATCCAGATCGTCGTGGGAATGGTACTTCCGTCCCTCTCACGCCGGCTCGATCCGTTGTGGCTCCTGTTCAATGCATTCCTAATCGGCGCCTTCATCCTCACGAGGACGGTGGCGGTCTGGCCGATCGGAGTGGTGGAGGACGCGGATGCCCTGGGGCTCATCTCGAAGGCCATCGAGGTCGCAACCATTGCAACGCTCGTCTCCCTCATTCGAGCGAAGAACACGACACCAATCGCTCGCTCCGCGTCCACCGCGAACGGTCCATGACGCCCGGGTAATCGGGTTAGCACCCCGACTGACAGACGAACGGCGCAATCATTCCTTTCTGTCGATGTCCTGAGACGGGACAGATGTAGTCGTAGTTCCCGAGGGCAATCTTGCTGACATCGATCGTGATCTTGCGCACCTCGCCTGGACGGAGGAGATCCGTCTTGTTCAGGCCGGCGACGAACGCGCCGGTATCCGCTCGAATAATCTGGAATCCGTGAAGATTGATTCCAGTGTTCGTCAGGGTGATGTTAATCGTGCGTGGGCCCGTCGAATTCGCACAAATCTCCGGGCCACCTTTCGAAAACTGGTTGAAGCCCCACTCGTGCTCGCGGAGCGCGATGTCGCTCCCGGTGAGAATGGATCCGCCGCCTGAGACAATCGCCGCGGGAA
>VBMM01000132.1 GCA_005878415.1 Methanobacteriota archaeon | reverse complement strand
ACCGAACAGCACGCACCACCTGATCACGATGGGCATGGGCGGCTGGAACCTCTTCCCCGGCGTGCCCGCGTTCGGGTGGACGTACCACTTCTTCTTCAACGACATCCCCGGCCTCGACGTGTCCCACCATCACACATACGGGACCGCGGAGGACCAGTACCTGATCGACTGGGAGCACGACTGGCAGCGGGCGCTCGGTCGACCGCATTACGAGGGCGAGGTCGGCTACAACGCGTGGCCGGGCCCGAGCCCCCTCGGATACGGATACTGGCCGTGGTACTCGGAGCACGCCCGGGCCGCGGGCATGCCCGCGATGTCGACGATGGTCTTCGTCGACAACGGCAAAGGCGCGTATGCGGACTATCCGTATTTTGGCGCGCTGCCGGACTATCCGCCCGAAGGCACCCCGCCGCCTCCGCCTCCCCCGCCGCCCCCGAACGACACGACCCCGCCCGCGGTCGTGGCGGACTTGCGCGTCACCTCGGTGAATCAGTCCTCCGTCACGCTCCGGTGGACGGCGCCCGGCGACGACGGCATGAGCGGCACCGCGACGTGGTACGACTTCCGCTACAGCACGGCCGGCGCGATCACGCCGTCGAACTTCTGGGCCGCCACCCACTACGAGCTCCCGTTCTTCCCGCATGCGCCCGGCACGACCGAGGAAGCGACAATCCCCGGGTTGCAGCAAGGCAAGACGTACTGGTTCGCGCTCGAGACGTCGGACGAGGTGCCGAACTGGTCGACGCCGTCGAACAGCCCGTCCGCGGTCCCGGGCGCGGCGGGGAACCTTCCGCCCGTCGCGTCCTCCGTCTTCTCCCCCTCCGCACCGCAGGCCCTCCAGACCGTGACGTTCAACGCATCATCCTCGTACGATCCGGACGGGACGATCGCCGCGTACCTCTGGAACTTCGGGGACGGCGGGACCGGCAACGGTCGCATGGCCGCCCACGCGTACGGCGTCGCGGGCCGGTACAACGCCACGCTGACCGTGACGGACAACGGCGGCCTGACCGCCGTGCAGGCGGACTCCGTCCCGGTGACCGCGCTGGCGAGGGACACGACGCCCCCCGCAACGATCACGGACGTCGTGGTTTCCTCCGTGAGTCGGACCTCGGTCGTCCTCCGGTGGACCGCGCCCGGCGATGACGGATCGGTCGGCACGGCGACGTGGTACGACTTCCGCTACAGCACGTCGGGTCCGATCACCGAGGCGAACTTCCCTCTCGCGGTCCATGTGGACACCCCGTCCCCCAAGGCCGCCGGGTCGCAGGAACAACTCACGCTGAGCGGACTCCAGCGGGGCACGAAGTACTGGTTCGCGCTGAAAGCGTCGGACGAGGTCCCGAACTGGTCCGGGGTCTCCGACAGTCCGATCGGGCGCACGCTCGCGAGTGCGAACGGCCGCGGGCGAGGTCCGGGCGCGTGCCTCGTCTGCCTCTGGGAGAACACGGCCGACGTCCTCGCGACGATCGGGGCGGTGGGCATCGACATGACCCTCCTCGCGGTCGTCGGGGCGGGCGGGGGACTCCTCCTGGCGGTCGCCCTGCTTCGGAGGCGCTCCGCGCGAGAGCCCGAGACGCGGCCCGAGCCGGAATCGGATGCGGAGGCCGAGCTCGCGGCTCCGAACCACGTCACGGACGAGATGATCGACGACATGATCGATGAGATCATGGAGCCGCCGCTCCCTCGTGGCGGGCGCTAGCCGCGCGAAGGCGCGTCCGGCCTCCTCGGTCGAGCCCGACGGGAGAAATTTATCCCCTGCGGGACGATGAGCCGGGAAGGCATTCGGACATGGCACCCGAGACGGACGTCCGATTCGAAGGCGTGACCGACACCCTGAACGGCCGCGCGCGCGATGCGACGGGCCCGTCCTGGGGGGCGCTCGTGCTGTGCCACGGCCGCCACGAAGGCATGGACACGCCCCTCGTGGCCGCACTCGCCCGCCTCGGGTGCGAGGAGGGCCTCTGGACCCTCCGGTTCGACTTCGCGTTCGTGGGGTCGGGTGCGGAGCCGTCCGCCGGCCACGCCGACGAGATCGCGGACTTGCGGGAGGCGATCGCGTTCGCCCGGGCGACGTGCGGGACGGACGTCGTGTTCGTGGCCGGCCGGGGGCTCGGTGCATGGGCCGCCGTCGGCGCCGCGACGGACGAGACGGTGGCGGGCGTGATCCTCCTCGGCCTCAGCTACGAGGGGCAGCCGGACCGGCGGATGGCGTTGCAACGGCTCGACGAGCTCGAGATCCCGACGCTGATCCTCGTCGGATTCGAGTCGGACCGCACGGACCTGCCGGCGTTGCAGGAGGTCGTCGCCGGGCTGTCGCACCTGGACCTCGAGATCTTGGCGGGTGCGGACCACCGGCTCGAGGATGCGAAAGGCCGGCCCGTCACCGAGGCCGTCCTCCTGAAGTGCGAGGCGTGGCTCCGCGTGCGAAGGAAGGCGCGGACCTAGGGCCGCCGCGGGGGACGCGCAATTGCGGCCCAATGCGTCTTTGTGGCGGGCCTCATGATTATCGGACCGATGCGCTTATATGTGCATACCCAGGTTCGGCGGACATCCGGGATGGGATTCCAATGACGCACGCCCGAATGACAGTGGTCCTCGTTGTGAGCCTAGCCTTCGCCCTGTTGGCGGCCGCCTCCGCGCCGCCCGTGGCGGCGACGAACGTGAACTACACGCTGTACGGCGGCCGTAGCGGGGGGGCCATTGGCAACGGGTGGAGCTTCAACAACACGAAGTTAAGCAGCCCCGGGCCGAACCTCACGGCGGCCGTAGGCGATATCGTGACGATCACCGTGAACCGGACCGACAACCGGTTCCACAGCTGGTACCTTGACTACAACAACAGCGGCACCTGGGACCAGCCGGAAGAGCCCGGCGCAGACTTCCCGAACGCGACGACGCTCCAAGCGGTGACGTTCAGCTTCACCGCGGCCCTGAACGGGACGTTCCACTACCGGTCGAGCCACGCAGGCGATGGCGTGATGGTGGGCTGGTTCATCATCTCGCCCGCCGGAGGCCTGTTCGGTCCCGAAAGCAACACGATCCTCGTGATCGTCGGCTCGATCGTGATCGTCGTCGCGGTGCTGGTCTTCGCGACGTACTTCTGGCGCCGGATGAAGACGCCGCCTCCGCCGCCCCCGAAAGAGTGAACCCGGGCGCGGGATCCCCCGCGCCCATAGCCTTCTTTTATTCCCGCCCGCATGGCGGACGACGTGGCGAAGCTCTCCGACATCGGCGAGCGCGGCGCGATCGAGGTCCTCGCACGGATCTACGACCGCGGCCAACCGATCGGCCTGGGCCATGACTGCGGCGCGGTCGAGTGGGGCGACGACTACCTCGTCGTCACGACGGACGTCGTGAACGCCAAGACGCACATCCCGCCGGGCGCGACGCCGCCGCAGATCGGCTGGTACGCGACCGCCGTGAACCTGAGCGACATCGCCGCGGCGGGTGCGCGGCCCCTCGGCTTCGTCGCGGCGCTCTCGATGCCCGCCTCGACGGACGTCGAATTCCTGCGGGGGCTGGCGCTGGGCA
The DNA here is from genome assembly GCA_005878415.1 of Methanobacteriota archaeon. Taxonomy (GTDB): domain Archaea; phylum Thermoplasmatota; class Thermoplasmata; order RBG-16-68-12; family RBG-16-68-12; genus RBG-16-68-12. The sequence goes on along the minus strand of VBMM01000132.1, from coordinate 2,643 downwards.
TCGAGGAATGCGTGCGGGAGTTCGGCATCGCGGTCCTCGGCGGGGACACGAAGGAAGCAGACGCGATCTCGATCGCGGGCACGGCGTTCGGGCGCGTGCGGAAGGACCGCATCCTCCTGCGGACCGGCGCGCGGCCGGGGGACGTCATCGTGGTCACGGGGGACCTCGGCCGCGCAGGGCACGCGATGCGGCTCCTCCAGGACCCGTCGGCGGCGCGGACGGAGGCGCTCAACCAGCTCCTGCGGCCGTACCCGCGGATCTCCGACGGCATGTTCTTCTCGGATTCCGGCGCGGTCACGAGCTGCATGGACATCTCCGACGGACTCGGCGCGAGCCTCGCGCAGATGGCGGCGATGACGCGCCTCTCGTACCAGGTCGACGAGGCCTCGCTGCCGAAGTACCGCGGACTCTCGTCGCTGCCGCCCGGCATCGCGAAGGACCTGCTGCTGTACTACGGAGGCGACTACGAGCTGATCGCCACGGTCCGCGCGGACGCGATCGAGACCGTCCTCGAGCGCTACGCTCAGACGAAGCCCCCGGAGCGGAACCGGCTCACGGTGATCGGCAAGGTCGCGGCCACCGGCGGGAACGTCCTCGTCACGAAATCGGGGGTGGAACCGCTCCTGAACAAAGGGTGGGAGCACTTCCGTCCCTCCGGCTTTCGGTAACGTGCGGCAAAGGGTTTTAACCCGAAAGGGTCAGTGTACCGATACACGATGATTTCGGAACCGGAAGTCCTCGACGTCCGGGAGCCGCCGGGCAAGGCGACGGGCAAAGTCGCGGAGCTCTGGAGGCCGGTCGAGGGCACGAACAAGATCATGTGCACCGCGTGTGCGCGGTACTGCAAGATCGGCGAGGGCCAGGTCGGGCTGTGCGGGATCCGCGGCGTGCATGAGGGGAAGCTCTGGCTCTACGTCTACGGTCGCGTGATCACGGGCCACGTCGACCCAATCGAGAAGAAGCCCGTGTCGCACTGGCGGCCGGGGTCGAAGATCTTCAGCATCGCGACGACCGGGTGTAACTGGCTGTGCCGTTACTGCTTCCTTCCTGGAACGCAAGTCTTGACAGATGAAGGCCACGTCCCGATTGATCGCCTGTTTGCGGACTCCGAACCTACTCAAACGCCCGAGGTCCGGAGGATCCGTCAGACCACCGTGCTCACCCATCGAGGGCGATGGCGCAGAGCCACGAAGGCCTTCCAACACCTCTACTCGGGGAAGATTCTGCGGATTCGGCCATACTATCTCCCTGGCTTCGATTGCACGCCGGATCATCGAATCTTCGCCTCGATAGGTGGTGGAACCGTTCGTGAAGTCGAAGCGAAGGAACTCAAACTCGGCGACTTCCTGGCCGTTCCGAGACCGCGTTCGGCCGGCGATTCGGTCATCGATGTCGTAGGACTCTTGAGGGAGGCCCGGGTGCCTGACTACAAGTACAGGATAGGCCTCGACATATCGGACGGACAAGTTCGCTGGTCGTCGGAACGTAGCCACGGAATCCCTCAACGGCTTCCGCTGACAGCTGACCTAGCCCGGTTGCTGGGCTATTATTGCGCAGAGGGCTCCATCGGCTGGCATCGGCAACGCCCGAATAGTGGAGCGGTTTGGTTCAGCTTTGGCGCGCACGAAGAGTCACGAATCCAGGAAGTTGAACGCCTTCTCCTCAAACTTTTCGGAGCGAGAACTCGGCGTTCGCGTCAGAACAACCGCACTGCGGTCATCGCGTCTGGCGCGTCGTTGGCATCTATTTTCCAGATCCTGTGTGGCGATTCGAGTGCGACGAAACGAGTTCCAACCCCGATTGTGCAGTCGAGGGATCCGGCCGTTCTTCGAGCCTTCGTGACCGGATACTTCAACGGCGATGGATATGTAACTCGGCGGCGGGGAAGTGGTCTGGTCCTCGGAAGCACATCCATATCGCAGGCTCTAAGTTTCGGCGTCGCGCAGATACTATTCACCCTTGGCGAAGTCCCTCGCGTGTACCAATCGAGAAATGACTCGACATACGAAATCCAGGGCCGCTCCGTCTCTCGGGCGGACGATCACATGGTCCGGCTGTTCGTCGATCAGGTGTCTCTCGAGCCCGACGAAGCTTCGTGGACTTCCTCGCCTGTGCGGGTGCTCCAGAAACCGGATTACGTGCTGCTTCCAATTCGGTCCATCGACGAGAGGGATTATGCGGGGCCAGTCTACAATATCGAAGTCGAAGAGGATCACAGTTATACCGCGAACTTCATGGCTGTCGCAAACTGCCAGAATGCGGATATCTCCCAGCGTCGCAAGGTCGAGGGCATCGAGGTCGAGCCGCAAGACGTCGTCCGCATGACGCTCGAGCAGGGTTGCCAAGGCCTCGCGTACACGTACAACCAGCCGACAATCTTCATCGAGTTCGCGCGGGACATCGGCATGATGGCCCGGAAGGCGGGCCTGATCAACATCTTCGTGTCGAATGGCTACGACACCCCGGAGACCGTCGCGGAGATGCCGAAGTTCCTCGACTGCGTGACGGTGGACTTCAAGGGATCCGGAGAGACGAACTTCGTCCGCAAGTACATCAACATCCCGAACGCGGATCCGATCTTCCAGACGCTTCTGGACACGCGGGACACGAAGAAGATCCACATCGAGATCACGGACCTCATCG
>VBMM01000131.1 GCA_005878415.1 Methanobacteriota archaeon | reverse complement strand
AGCTGTTCGAGGCGATGGTCCGGATCCCCGTCACCGTGCGGGGCGACAGCGTTCGCGTGTTGCAAAAGGAAAAGGAACAAGAGAAGTGAGTCGTCGTTTCAAGACGTGGGCGGAGCGGAGCCGTAGATTCTCCACGCGGTCCATGCCTGCCACACGAGCGCGGCGTACACGGCGACGTGCTCGAGCAGCCGGTTGCTCGTGGCGAGGAATGCGACCGCCGCGGCCACGGTGATCCCGGCGAGGTAGCCGCCGAAGGGTCGGAAGGTCGTCGACGCGTACATCGGAACCCCTACCAACCCCGCGCTGACCGCAAGCAACAGGAAGAACACCGCGGACACGATCGTGTGCAGGCTGTACGGAGACCCTTCAGGGAAGATTCCCACGAAGATCAGGCCGACGGCCGATACCGGGAGGAGGACCTGCGCAGCCCGTCCGGCTCGCCCTCCGACCGTGCGGCCCACGACGAACCCGAAGGGCACGAAGAGGATGCCTCCGAGGATGTCGGCGGCGTTGAACGCCCACGGGGCCGGCGCGTTCGGGTTGCCGAGGTCGCTCAGGTAGTTCCCCGTGATCGTGTACGTGGGCGTCGCGGCGACGGCGACGAGGTAGAGGAGGGTCCAAGCGGCGATCGCGGCGAATCCGAGGAGGCCGCCGGTTCGGGCGTTCAGCCTCATCAAGGCGCGGATGGCTCCGAGAGCGTTAAGGTCTTCGCTCAGGCGACGCCCCCACCGCGGCGAAACGTTTATGCCCCTCCCGCGGGTCAGCCCGTCAACGAGGTCGCTCCGTGGTCGAGAAGCTCGATGTGCTCGTCGATGGGGGCAAGGCGACGCCGGGACCGCCGCTCGGGCCTGCGCTCGGCCCGCTCGGCGTGAACATCGTTGAGATCATCAAGGCGATCAACGAGAAGACGAAGAGCTTCGAGGGGATGAAAGTCCCCGTCAGCCTGACCGTCGACCCGAAGACGAAAGCGTTCTCGATTGAGGTCGGCACGCCGCCGACTTCCGCCCTCATCGTGAAGGAATTGAAAATCGAGAAGGGCTCCGGAGACGCCGGCAAGACGCGCGTCGGGAACCTCTCGCTTGCGCAGGCGATCAAGATCGCGAACATGAAGACGGACGCGATGCAGGGGAAGACGCTGAAGGCCCGCGTGCTCGAGGTCGTCGGCACGAGCGTGTCCATGGGCGTGACCGTCGAGGGAAAGCCCGCCAAGGAGTCTTCGAAGGAGATCAAGGCGGGAAAGTACGACAAGCAGCTCGCGGGCTGACCCCTCCCCGTTGGAGTCGGCGCGAAGACGATCAATGGTCTTCCACGGTGTCAAACTTCTCGGACTCGGAAAGCCACGACCCCACGCGGATTCCCCGCCAAACCCACAGCGCCAAGGTCGTCATCGCGGTTCCCACCACGTAGAGCGCGACGTCCTGGTTGATCCACCAAAACTCCACGCGAATTGCGAGGCCGATCGCGTAGACGACCAAGAGGAAGACTCCGAGGACGAACCCAGTGGCGATTTCCCGTCCAAAGGCATCTCTTCGGCGGACCCGCCACCCCTTTTCGATCGGGCCGAAGACGATGCGGGGACGTTGCCGTCGTCGCCGCTTCCGGACACCGATCTCGATCGCGAGGCCGAGGTCGAAACCCAGGACGATCAAGAGGCCCACGGGACCTAAGAGCAAGGGCACCCCGACCTGCAGGACGAGGAACGCAAACGCCCCCAGGATCAGTGCGATCAGCAGGAGGGCGGAGAACGCCATCGGATGCGAACTCTCCAGCCGGGATCTCATCGTCTCCACCAGTCGGTCCGGGCGCTTAGAGGTTCGCCGCCGATTCGTTCCAGGAGTGCCTACTGGGCCTGCCGAATTGCCTTGCGCGTCCGAGGCTCGCCGAGATCCAGGAGCATCGTCTCGAGCTGGATCCGCACGAAATCCATGTCGCCGATCCAAAGGCCCTGGAGCTTGTCCGTCACGAGATCGCCGTCCCGATAGAAGGAGTTCAGGATGAACACCTCCTCGTCGCTCGGGAACACGTACGTGTGCGCGAGCCGGGTCTTCGGCAACGGCCGCGTAGGGAAGTGGAACTGGACCTGCATCATCCGCGAGAGGAGCCCGCCCAGCTCGGCGAGGTCCCCGCGATTGCCCTCGCTCAGCACGACGCGGACGGCGCGGCGCGAGCGGCCGAGGGCGTCGAACAGGAGCCGCAAGATTTCCGGAGCGACGGGGAAGGGACTCACGCAGAGAATCTGGCGGCCGCTCGAGAGGACCACCTCCCGCAGCTTGCGCCCGATCGAGTCCGCGCCCTTGTAGATCCAGAGATCGGTGTCCGCCTCACGGCCCTTGGAGACCGGCGTCTCTCGGAGGCTGGCAACGACCTCCGCAGCGGACTCGAGGTTATCCCCTCGCGCCTGACGAGCCTCCTCCGCGACGATCCGCGGTGCGCGTGCCCGGTAGCGGTTCGGTCGGTCCCGAGAGACCTCGACCCATCCTTTCGATTGGAGCGACTGCAAGATGCGGTAGACGGCGGGATACTGGACCCCGAGGTGCACGCTCACCTGTTGCGCCGTCGACACCCCACTCCGTAGGAGGCCGAGGTAAGCCCGCGCCTCCTTGCCCGTGAGCCCGAGCGTCTCCAAGGCCCGAGACGCGTCCTCCTCCGGCATCGAGTCCGCCAGTGCCCGCCGCTACTAAAGGATTGTGCGCGTTATCAGCGTCGTGCTGATAATCGAACCGGATCTTCGCCGTTCACGCGAACCGCTTATCTATCGAGAGCCGGTTCCTCATCGGGGGAGAACCGTGAAGCGAGTCTCGTTCGAGGATGGCATCATCTACTCGTTCCGACCGGACCTTGAGCCGGTTACGACCGCGCGATCCGGCGAAACGGTCGAGTTCGTGTGCCAAGACGCCTGCGGCGGCCTCATCCGTTCGGAGAAGGACACGCTGGAATCGCTCGACCTGGACCGCGTGAACGGAGCGACGGGACCCGTGCGAGTGATGGGCTCTCGCCCAGGGGACGCGCTCCGGGTGCTCATCCGCGGCATTCGGGTCGCCGCGACAGGGTTCCAGTCGATCGCGCCGAAGGTGGGCGTCCTCGGAGATGAAGTCTCGAGGCCGTCGACGAAGATCATCCCTATTCGCGACGGCAAGGCGGTGTTCTCGAAGTCCATTCGTCTCCCGATACACCCCCACGTGGGCACAATCGGCGTCGCGCCGAACGAAGGGAGCTGGACGACCTTCTACCCCGGAGACCACGGCGGCAACCTCGACACGAAGGAAATCGCGAAAGGCAACGCGGTCTACTTGCCCGTCTTCCAGCCCGGCGCACAGCTGGCGATGGGCGACATCCACGCTCTCATGGCGGATGGAGAGGTGTGCGTGACGGGGATCGAGATCGCCGGGACGATCCGCGCCCAGATCGACGTGGTACGCGGCGTGCACATCGAGCGCCCGGTCGTCGAGACGATGGATGCCTGGATCGCGGTCGCGAGCGCGCCGACGCTCGACGAGGCCGCAAGGCTCGCGACCCACGACGGCGTGGCCCTTCTCGCTCGGGGCGCGAGGCTCCCCTGGGACGAAGCGTACATGCTCGCGAGCATCGCGTGCGATCTACGCATCAGCCAAGACGTGGATCCTTGGCGGACCGCGAAGCTCGTGATCCCGAAGTCGTTGATGCGACGCCTTCCGCTCCGGTGAACAGCGAACCGGACGGGGCCCGCAAAGCCTTATTAAGGGCACGCTCTTTCGCCGGCTTCTCCCTGCAGGAGGCTTTCGTGGCCGCGCGCACTGCAGGAGGCGATTCCCCTTGGCGGACAAGCATTCGGTCGAGACGATCAAGAAGCTCCTCGAGGCCGCGAAGCCTCGGGAGTTCAAGGAGTCCGTCGAGGTCGCGGTGAACCTACGCGAAGTCGACCTCTCCGTCCCCAAGAACCGCCTCGATGAGGAGGTCGTGTTGCCGAGGGGCCGAGGCAAGCCCATCCGCGTGTGCGTCTTTGCCTCGGGGGACCTCGCCTTGAAGGCGCGCGCCGTCGCCGATCTCGTCATCCAGCCGCAGGAGATCGAAGAGTACGCGAGCGACAAGCGCAAGGCGCGAGAGCTCGCGATGTCGTACG
>VBMM01000130.1 GCA_005878415.1 Methanobacteriota archaeon | reverse complement strand
CCTGGGACCGCGGGGCCGGATGCCTCGTCCCGTGCCACCGACGGCGGATCCGACGAATCTGATCACGGCGATGCGCAACACGATCCGCGTACGCAGTCGGGACAAGCGAACGTTCCACGCGGCGATCGGCACCCGCGACATGCCTCCGGAAGACCTCGCGGAGAACCTCGATGCGTTCATGCGTCGCGTCGTCGGCAAGCTCGAGCGCGGGCGATTCAACATTCAGTCGGCCTACGTCAAGACGACGATGGGCCCGGCCGTGAGGTACCTGTGAGGTGTGACGATGCCCCACGTCGCTCCGTACAAGAAGCAGGTCGTCGAGGACCTCGCCTCTCGCTTCGCCCAGGCTCGCGTCGTCGGGATCGCGAACATCCATGGGATCCCCGCGCCGCAGTTCCAGGCGATCCGGAGGAAGCTTTCGGGCCGCGCCTCGATCACGGTCGCGAAGAACAACCTGCTCCGCCTCGCTCTCCAAGAGGCGAGCGCGAAGAAGCCGGACCTCGCGAAGCTCGGCGAGGCGATCGAGGGGCAGACCGCCGTCGTGACGGCGGACATCAACCCATTCAAACTGTTCAAGGAACTCGAAGCGACGAAGACGAAGGCGCCCGCCCGCGGCGGCGAGATCGCGCCGGAAGACCTGTGGGTTCGTGCCGGGGACACCCCGTTCAAGCCGGGGCCGGTCGTCGGCGAGCTGCAGAAGGCGGGCATCCCGGCGGCGATCGAGCGAGGGAAGGTCGTCATCCGACAGGACAAGCTGATGGTCAAGGCCGGGGACCGAATCCCTCGGGAGGTCGCGCAGCAGCTCGCCCGGCTCGAGATCTTCCCGCTCGTCGTCGGGCTCGATCTCCGCGGCGCCTACGAGAACGGTATCGTGTTCCGGCGCGACGCGCTCGCGATCGACGACGCGGTCGTCCGGGCCCAGATCGCCCAGGCGGGTCGGGGGGCGCTGGCCCTCGCGCTGGAGATCGCGTACGCCGCGAAGGACACGATCCGCCCGCTCCTGGCGAAGGCCCATGAGGAGGCCCTCCGCCTCGCGATTGCGTCGGAGTTCCCCACGAAAGAATCGATCAAGTTCCTCTTGACAAAAGCCCACGCGCAAATGCTCGCCCTCGCCGCTCGCGCACCCGGCGCGGCCGATGACGAGCTCCGTGCGATGGTTGGAGGATGAAACCGGACAGGAGGTGACACGAATGGAATATGTCTACGGGGCGTTGGTCCTGCACGCGGCCGGCAAGCCGGTGAGCGAGGAGAACCTGAAGAAGGTCCTCACGGCCGCCGGTGTGAAGGTCGATGAAACGCGCGTGAAGGCCCTGACCGCCGCGCTGGAAGGCGTCAACATCGACGAGGCTCTGAAGGCCGCCGTCGCGATGCCTGCCGCCGCTCCGGTTGCCGCGCCCGCCGCGGAGAAGAAGGACGAGAAGAAGAAGGAAGAGAAGAAGGAAGAGGAGAAAGTCTCCGAGGAAGAAGCGGCCGCGGGACTCGGTGCGCTCTTCGGCTAGGCCGAAGGCCACCGTCGGCCCTAATCGGCGAGCGTGAGCGCAGATGCTCGATCTCAGGCCGCGCCTTTCTTCGCGGCCGCCTGCGCGCGCTTGCCTCGTTCCTTCGCGGTGTAGCCCGTCGCCTTCTCGAGGAACGCGTTGAAGGCCTTGATCGTGTCCGTCGCGACGTGGTCCGGTACGCCGGGCTTCATCGTCGTGTCGACGAAGAGCCGCTTGCCGTCGGTCCAGGCCACGAGCTTCTCGAGGGCGCCGTACGAGACGATCACCTTGGCGCCGTCCGTCCCCGCGTCCCCGAACTCTCCGACGGCGATCTGGTGCAGGCCGTCGCCTTCGAGCTGTTTCGCGACCCCTCGTCGCAGTTCGTAGTCGCGCATCGGCGTTCCGGAGCTTCGCGGGTCCTATGAACGTTACGTCTCGAGGATCGCAAGCGGATCGGCCGCCGTGAGCATGAACGCCTGGGCCTCCCGATACGCGCGCCAGACGTCCTGGCAGGAGCACGAGAGGTCCCGGAAGTCCCGTCGCAGGCCGAGGGAGAACTCCTCGAT
>VBMM01000129.1 GCA_005878415.1 Methanobacteriota archaeon | reverse complement strand
AGATGTTCCAGAACGTCGTGGGATCGCTCTTCCACGCGTTATACGTGCCTTCGGGATTCCACGAGTGGTCGGCGACCCAGATCCGGAGGAGGTTCACCTTCGGATTCGTGGGCGTCCCGGCGACCGCGTTATAATGAAGGAAGTACCGGAAGTATTCCCGCCACAGCGAATCGGCATCCGTCACCCCGCCGATCTGCCCGCCCGAGTCCGGGAAGAGGCCGTTCTTGCCCCACGCGCCCGGATCCGCCGGGCCCCAGAGGCCGGACGCAATCATTGCGTAGATGAACGGATACTGATCATCGACTCCGAAGAGCTGGATGGACGTGCCGTTGCGCATGAGGTCGGAGCCGTTCGCATAGACGAAGCCGGCGGGCCCGACCGGTTGCGGGACGTACGCGGGCACGGTCACGGTCGGCGAGAGCGTCGAGCCAATCCGCGTCTGGACCGTCGCGTTATCCGACACAGGGACGCCGAGGAACCAGTACTGCCCGATCCATGTGACGATGCCGCTGACGGCGACCTGGCCATTCACCAGGACGTCGATCTGTTCATTCACGCCATCCGTCACGCCAAGCACGCTCGCGTCGGCGCTCCCCGTCCGCACGACGTGGATCGAGAGCGTCGTCGCGAGCGGCGAGAGCTTGGCGCCCGATGGCGGGAGGGTCCCGCCCATCGAACTCTGGATCAGGAGGAGGACGACCGCCGAAATCAGCAGGAGGCGGGCCAGGAGGGAACGCGCCGATCGATCCGCGGTCCGGTCGATTCCGCTCGCCGGGACGTGCGGTTCCAAACGTTCATGGGATTCGGTCACGACGTTCGCGGCGGCACCGGCCGCTTCGTGACATCATGCCTCCCTCCCGCGAATCGCAACTGATTGCTGTATCTGGCATTCAGTCCTAGTTATGAGTTTCATAACGTCCCTTCCCTGGTCGCCGGCACGTGCGTGGGAGCGGCGCGGCGCACTCACGAAGGCCCCGAGGAACGTCGCATGGACGGAAGCGGTTCCCTTTCCGTGGACGCGGTCCCGCAATCTTTTCAAACCCCCTCGCCTTCGTCCCCCTTCGCGCGGTGCTAGTCTAGTCTGGTTAGGACATAGCCTTGCCAAGGCTATAAGGCGGGTTCAAATCCCGCGCACCGCACTGGCCCTACGCACCCGCACCGCCGCTCACGAGATAGGCGATGCCGAATCCCGCGATCGCGGAGGCGATCCCGATGACCGCCATCTGCACGCCGCTGCGCCCGGCCCCTCCGATCGTGGTCCTCGCCTTCCACCAGCCGATCACGAACAACGCCGCGGTGCTGACCCCGAGGGAGAGCGTGATCCCCAGGAGGATGTTCGCGCCGATCACGAGGAACGGGATGAGCGGGATCAGCGAGCCGACGATCGCGGCGAACCCGACGAGGACCGCGCTCTTCCGCGCCTGCGTCGGGTCGACCGGTGCGAGGTTGAGTTCGTGGGACATCATCAGCTCGAGCCACGCCTTCGGCTTCGATACGATCCGCTCGAGCATGTCGTCCAGCTCCGGTCCGTGGAAGTCCCATCGTTCCAGGATCTCGCGGACCTCCTCACGCTCCTGGTCCGGGAGCTCGACCATCTCTCGCTTCTCCCGCTCGACCTCGCTGAGGTAGTGATCCCGCCGCGCGAGGGTCGACGTGTAGGCGACCGCCCCCATCGAGATCGATTCGGCAAAGGTCGCGGCGAGTCCGCCCGCGAGGATGATCGTGAGGGGATTCGCGAGGTTTCGGGAGGCGACCGCGACGCCCAGGATGACCCCGAGCACATTCACGAGTCCGTCCTGGCTGCCGAGGATGAAGTCGGACAGGAGCCCGGGCTGCGCGTGTTTCTCCGCGAGCGCGTCTTCCTCGATCTTCCGCCAGAACGCGAATCGCGTCGACAAGCGCCTCGCCCGCGCGACCCAAAGAGGCGCTTGGATTTGACCGTTGCGCTCTGCCGCGGAAGCCGCGTCAGGCGATGAGGTCCGACCGATCCGACGAGCCGCGCGCGAAGGTATAACTAAGCCACTCGAGATGCGTCGCGCTCGATGGTGGCCGCGGGCGCCTCGTCCCTCTTGGAGGAGATCGAGATCGCGGTCGGGGCGTCGCGGCCGCGGGACGCGGTCGATGCGGCGGTCAAGGGTTTCGCCGCGAAGGCACCGGCCCTCGAGGTGATCCGCGCCGCAGCGCGCGGAGCAGCCCCTCGGTACGACGGCCTCGCACCTCGCGGCCTCGCCGTGCTCGCCGCAGCGGCCAATCTCTTCCCTCTGACTCAGCCGCGCTTCCATCCGCTTCTGACGCTCCAGGGAATCACGTTCATTGCCTCCGAGAAGAAAGCCTCCGCACCGGCGAAGGCGCCCCTCGTCGTCTCCGGGGAAATCACGCACCTCGGTCGGTCCTTCCTCTTTGCCGTCCGCGCCGGCGACTTAACGGAGGCGGAATCGATCTTCCTCGGGATGCTCGACGAGGGTTGGGAGCGGAAGATGGCGGGCGATATGCTCTTCCGCGCGGCGGTCGAAGACATGGGCGAAGCGGGCCGGAAGTTCTTCCTCGCGGTGAAGGCATGGCAGCTCGCCCGATCGCTCGGCTTCCGCGACGCGCGGACGATCCTGCGGCCCGCGGTCCAGTACCTCGTGAAGGGCCCCCGCGACCGCACGCCGTACGAGTCGATCATGACCGTCCTCGGGAAGGAATGGGTCGACCTCGAGGCCCTCGCGGGCGGCGGCCGTCCGCTCGATGACGCCGGCCGGACTCGAGTGGCCGCGATCGCATCCGCCCAAGATCCCGCCGCATGCGTTCAGGCGACGCTCGCGACCCTGCATGACGGATACGCCGCCACGTCGATCACGGAAGGCTTGGCGATCGAAGCCGCGAAGCGGGTCGTCGCCTCCAGCGGCTACGACCTCGGCACGGCGCGCGCCCTGATGTTCGTCCACGCGGCCCGCTTCGTCCTCGGGTTCAGCCGCACGCCGGAGCGACTCTATTCGCTTTTCCAGGCGGCCCTCCGGGTCCGATCTCCCGAGCCGACGATCGGCGCCACATCGGGAGCGGACGCACCCGGGGAAGGCGAGGCGCTGCGTCACCTCGCGGACGAATTCGATGCGCGGAATCCGACGGCGGCCGTCGCGCGAACCCGCGCGTATGTCGCGCGCGGATATTCCGCTGCCCACCTGATCGAGGTCCTCGCGAACCACGCCGCGCGGGACTCGGGGATCGCGAACGACGGGATCAACCTCCTCCTCGCGGACGTCTGCGCGGCGGAATTCCTCGCGACGAAGGCGCCTGAGGTCGCGATGGCGCTCGCGAAGATGATCGCCGCCTCCCCGAAAGACCAGGCCGCGTACGCCGCGTGGACGCCGGTCTTGGCGGCGTGATCACTTCTTGTTCAGTTCCTGGCCGATGAGTGCGAAGTGGGCGAGGAGCGCCTCGAGCTGGATGCGCTCGTTGCTGCCCTCGATGAGCCGGAAGTCCGTCTCTCCGATCCGATCGAGCAGGCGGACCTTGTACTCGTCGGGGACGTTCATGTCGAACACGGACCGGTGCAGCTGCCGGAGGACGTCCTCGCCCGAGACGCCGTACTCGATGAGGAGCCGGTCGAGCACCTCGCGGGCCCGGAGGAAGTCGCCGGTCAGCGCCTTCTCGATGAGTTGCTTCACCTCTTCCGGCTTGATCGTGCTCGCGACCTTGTACAGGACGTCCGCATCGATCGTCGAGCCGAGAGCCGCCGCCACCTGGAGGGAATTCACGGCGCGCCGCATGTCCCCCTCCGCGATGTAGATGAGCGCGTCCATCCCGTCGTCCGTGATCTTGAGCTTCTCCGCCTTCGCGACGCGTCCGAGGTACTCGCGGATCGCATCGGGCCGCAGCGGGCGAAACCGGAACACGGCCGTGCGCGACTGGATCGGCTCGATGAGCCGCGACGAATAGTTCGCGGACAGGATGAACCGCGACGTCTTCGAGTACGTCTCCATCGTCCGGCGCAACGCGGCTTGCGCGTCCGCGGTCAGGTTGTCCGCCTCGTCGAGGAAGATGATCTTGAACGACGTGCCGCCGAACGGCGCGATGCGCGCGATCTCCTTGATCTTCGACCGGACGACGTCGATCCCACGTTCATCGCTCGCGTTTAATTCGTAATAGTTCTGCTTCCACTCCGGGCCGTACATGTCCCGCGCGAGGGCGATCGCGCACGTCGTCTTGCCGGTGCCCGCGGGGCCGGCGAACAGAAGGTGCGGCAGGTTCGCCGCCTTGGCATAGGATTGAAGTCGCTCGACGATGTCGTCCTGTCCGACGACCTCGCCCAGGGTCTTCGGTCGATACTTCTCGACCCAGATCTCCTTCATCGCTCCCCCGACGCGGCGAATCCGGCGCAGGCGTAATAAGGCTTTGGCGGGGGGTCGCGGAACCTACGTAAGGGAGAGGTCCAGGAAGTGCAGGACCGCGCCGATCGGGTTGATGAGCGTCGTCGTCTCGCCGCCCGCGAACAGGAGCCCGACGCTCCGGTTCCGTTCGTCGACGACGAGGGACCCGCTGTCGCCGCCTCGCGACAGGATGTCGCTCACGATCTGCTGGCGGAAGATCGCGGTCTTCCCGCCGTAGTCGACTTCGACGACCGCGTCGAGCGCCGAGATCCGGCCCTCCGTGGTCGAGGTCGTGCGGCCGCTCTTCCGGACCCGCATGCCGATCGAGCCCTCGACCGTGCCGGCGACGCGGCCGATGCCGAGGATCTCCGCGGCGACGACGTCTGCCGAGATCGGCTCCGCGATCGCGGCGTCGATCAGGTTCGTCCTCCCGCTCGGGAGCCGCTTGAGGCCGAGGCCCGCGGCGGCGAGGGCCGGGCCGAGCGCCCGCTCCAGGAGCCGACCGAGCGCCCCGAGACGACGCTCCTTGAATTGAATCGGCACAAAGTCCGTCAGCCGGCCGATCGCGTCTTGCGTGCGACCGCCGTCCGCAGGACCGGGTTGCAGGATCAGGTCGCCCGGACGCCCGTCGTTCGCGTTGGCGAGGACGTGGTTGTTCGACAGGATCACCGGACGGCCCCGGCGGTGCGCCGTCACCCCGAGCGTCCCGGCCGTGATTAGGAAGTGGCCGATGCTCACGCCGCCCGGCGCGGGTCGGATCTTCTGGGTGCGGTCCACGGCCTTCGGCTCGAGGAGGCGCAGGGCGTGGAAGCGTCCCGTCTCGACGACGTCGGTGTGGACGCCGCCGAGGTCCCGCGGGACGATGTCCCGCCTCCGGAGCTGGTCCTCCGGCCGCTTCCGTTCGACGAACACCACGACGCATCGCTCCTCCGTCTCGCGGCCCCCGATGACCTTGTTCCCGACCGCCACGCCGACGACGTTCGCCCGCGCGAAGAGCGCCGCCTCGTAGCTCGATTTCGCCGCGTCCACGCCGTCCCGCGGCATGCCTCACTCCTTCCGCTCGAACGCGCTGATCTCGAGGAGGCCTTCGCCGAGCTTGCCCCCCGCCGTCGTGCCGGCGACCCGGACGACCATGTTCGAGACGAATCCGAGGAACACCCCGATGCCGTAGTACGCGAGTAGGTCCTTTGCATACAGGAAGGAGAGCATGCTCACGCCGAAGATTACCGCGATGAACGCGGCGAACGCGCCCCACTGCACCCGGTACCGCCGGACGGCGAAGAGGAGGAACCATCCGAGGACGACGCCCATGAGCAGGAGCCCGAGCTGGTTGATGTCCGTCTCGTTCCCTCCGGGAAGAGGGACCCCATCCCGGCCGACGCAAATAAAGGAACCGCGGCGGTTCTCACGCGACATAACCAGAGGCCAGAGGCCGACGGGATGCCGCCAGGTTCTGTCACAGATCGGGTGATGGAATCGTCTCCGTCTGTGACTCCACACCGCTCGGCTCGTCCCGTGCGCCCGTCCCTCCTCGGGACAGGTCGTAGAGGGGACTCACGACATCATGGCGGAGGGCACCGGGCTGGAACCGTACAGCCCTTGCCAAGGCCTCGTTCGAGGCCAAGGCGGTCTTCAGGATGTTCATGCCCGCGTTGATCTGGCGATCCATCTCCCAGTCGCACGCAAGGCAGACGACGTCCATTGAGGGTTCACCTTGATGACGGGCACGCCGGCGAGGGCGGCCTTGTACTTGATCTGACGATGGAGCTCACCGCGAGGCCACGATGCGAGGCGGCGATTCATTCTCCTGGACCTCCCTCCGGCACCGTGGAGCGTCAGGTCCTCCAAGACGATGACGGCCCGCGCCTCCGTCGCGAGTCGCACGAGGCCCTTGGAGACCCGATGGAGGCGCTGGCGGACGCGATGCCGTTCCCGCCGACCCTCGCGATCGAGGAGCCGTCGGGCGACCCTCCCGTCGAAGGCCTTCTTGCGGGCGAGCCTTCGTCGGCGTCGGAAGTGGACTGCTTGGACCCGTCGCACGCCGTCGAAGGGCGCTCGGAGGAGCCTCGAAGAATCGCCCGATGCTTGGACCCCATCGAGGGAGTCCTCGTTCGTGTCGAAGGCGATCGCGCCCTGAGGCTCGTACGGTTGCGGGGCCTCCTTCCGCACGACCACGATAATCTTCCCCGGGACCACGGTGAGGGATCCGAGGCCCCACGACGAATCGCCGAGGATCGCGCGGTGCCACTCGGAGAGCGGCAGGTGGAGCTGCACCCCTTCCGTCCCCCGGATTGGGATGCGGAGGCGACCCGTCTCCCGGTCGAGTCGGTACGATTGGTTCTCCGCCTTCAGCAGGAGGCGGCGAATGAATGGAATGGACGTCTTCTTCCTTTTTCTCACGCGACGCCGGTGCGCCTTGAGTACGGCCAAGGCGACCTCGAAGGCGGACGGGATGTACTGCTTGTACACCGCGTGGCGCGCACTGAGGTCCTTGTATGCAGCCCGAGCGAGTCGAGCGCGAGATCGGATGTCTTCCCGCAGGGCGATCCGGATCGATTCGTTGACGAGAAGCCGGAACTCTGCCAGAAGCCAATCGAGGCCTGGATTCTCCCACATGACAGGAAAGACGAGGGCCCGGTGGGCGAGCACGGTCTTCTCCTAGGGAGGAGGTAGGCGTGAAGGCCTCTGGGGGAGATGCGTGAATGTGAAAATCCAGATTGGGGATGAATGAGAAATGGCCTAAGGTGCTTGCCGTCATTCACGACCCGAGTGTTTCAGAACCATGCCGCCAAAAGGCTCAACTACCCCGTGCCCCGATGCCCGCGGGAGAGGGGAGTGCCGTGTCCGCGCCGACGTTCTGCCCCGCGTGCGGGTCCTCAAACGCGCCGTCGTACAACTTCTGCCTCAACTGCGGGACTCGCCTGATATCGACGGGCACCGCTCCCCTTCCGCCTTCGTATCCGCCCTCATATCCACCTTCGTATCCCCCGGCGTACCCGCCGGGCTATCCGGCGCCGCCCCCCTACCCGATGCCCGTCCCGCCCGCGTACCCGGGCGGCTATCCGCCGTACGCATGGGGTCCGCCGATGCGCGGCAGCGGCGCAGGCGACATCCTCTCGGGCACCTTCGAAGTCTGGTCGAAGGACCTCGCGTCGTACTTCGTCGTATACCTCGTGCTGGCAGCGGTGACGGGGGTGATCGGCGGCGCGCTGTCCCTCGCCCTGATCGGGACCTTCGGGGTCGGAGGGGCAATCCCCGGGACTCCGTCCGGCGCCATCCCGAGCGGCACGAGCCTGCTGTCCCTCCTGCTCTACGCGGCAGCGGCGATCGTCGCGTCCGCGATCCTGAGCAGCATCGTCGCCGGGGGCATGACCGAGTTCGCGGTGCGCCGGTTCCGCGGCGAATCGATGACCGTCAACGACGCCCTGCGTCGAGGGATCCAGCGGTTCCTGAGCATTCTCGGCGCGAACCTCCTCCTTGCGTTGATCACCCTCGCCCTCGTCGTCGTGCCGCTGGTCCTCCTCCTCGCGCTCGTCCTCGCCGCCGCGGGCGGCGGGGGGACGTTCTCCGGCGCCGGGATCGCGCTGGTCTGCGGTCTCCTTGGCGCTCTCGTACTGGGCAGCATCCTCGCGATCTACGTCTTCGTGGCCATGAGCCTCTACGCGCCCGCGATCATGATCGAGGGCGCCGGTGCGGTGGACGGGTTGAAGAGGAGCTGGGCGCTCACGAAGGGCCATCGGCTCTCCCTGTTCGGAGCCCTCTTCGTCGTGTTCCTCCTGTCCGGCGTCGTCACGACCGCCGTCACCTTTCCCGCGGGGCTGGCCGACCTTTGGGTCGTGTCGCTCGTGGCCAGCGCCCTCGCGAGCGCGATCGTGGCCCCGTGGGCCGTCATCCTCGCGGCCGTCGCGTACGACCTGATCGTCCGCCCGTTCCCGTCCATGGGGACGGCACCGCCTGGGATGCCGGTGACCCCGCCCGCCGGGCCGGCCCCGCCAACGGCTCCGATGCCACCGACGCCGCCGACGCAGCCGCCCGGCGCGTGACGTGCGACCGCTGCGGGGCCCCGTCGGTCGAATGGATCCGGTACAGCGGCGAGCACCTCTGTCGCGATCACTTCCTCGAGTTCGTCGAGCGACGCACGAAGCGTGAGCTGCGATCCCAGGTGGACTTCCGCGGCGGCGAACGAGTCGCCGTCGGGATGAGCGGCGGGAAGGACTCGAGCGCCACGGCGTTCCTGCTCGCGAAGTTCCTGGGGGATCGTCGCGACATCGAACTGATTGGGATCACGATCGACGAGGGGATCGCGTCGTACCGGCCGGAGGGGATCGAGCGCGCACGGCGGCTCTGCACGAAGCTCGGGATCGAGCATCAGGTCCTCGCCTATGAGGAGACCGTCGGTCAGGGAATGGATGATGTCGTCGCGCTGGACCCGCAGGCGATCCCGTGCAGCTACTGCGGTCCCTTCCGCCGCCACGCGCTGAACCGAGCGGCCCGAGATGTCCACGCGGACTACGTGGCCACGGGCCTGAACCTCGACGACACGGCCCAGTCGATCCTGATGAACGTCGCCCGAGGGGACGTCGAGAAGCTCGCTCGACTCGGGCCCCACGAAGTCCGCCAGCCCGGCCTCGTGCCCCGAATCCAGCCGCTCCGGATGATCCCCGAGAAGGAGGTCTACCTGTACGCGATGCTCCGGGGCATCGAGTTCCACGATGCGACCTGCCCGTACGCGGAGCGCGCGCAACGCGGCCGTTTCCGCGACATCGTGCATCGGCTCGAGGAGGAGAGTCCGGGGACCCGCCACGCGATCGTCCGCGGATACGACGAGTTGCGGCCGCTCCTCCACGAGAAGTACCCGCCGGCTGCGCTGAACGCGTGCGCGCGATGCGGCGAGCCGACCGTCCACGCGGTGTGCAAAGCATGCGAGCTCCGCGAGCGGCTCGCGCAGATCGCGGGGGCGGACATCGCCGAGCCGATCCCGTAACGAGGGTCAGCGGCCGATCGTCGCGGCGCGCGACCGACCCACGGACACGATCCGCACGGGGATCTTCAGTTGCGACTCGATGAACGCGACGAACTTGCGGGTCGTCTCCGGGAGCGCGCGCCGCCCCTTCTTCGCGATTCCGATCCAGTCTCCCTCGGAAAACTCGGGCCATCCCTTGAAGTCGCGGTAGACGGGCCCGCATTGCGACAGCACGCGCATGCTGGCGGGGAACTCCTTGACCGTCTCGCCGTCGGAGCGGTACGCGACGCACGCTCGCACGCGGTCGAGGCCGCCGAGGACGTCGAGCTTCGTGAGGGCGAGGGCCGTAAGCCCGTTCACGCGGACGGACATCCGCAACATGACAAGGTCGATCCAACCCACCCGTCGGGGCCGGCGGGTCGTCGTGCCGTACTCGCCGCCGCCGCGTTCCCGGAGGTGCTCGGCGATCGGGCCCTCGAGTTCCGTCGGGAACGGGCCCGCGCCGACGCGGGACGTGAACGCCTTCGCGACCCCGAGGATGTCCGTGAGGAACTGCGGCCCCACGCCCGCGCCGACCGAGGCGGCGCCCGCCACGCAGTCGCTCGACGTGCCGAACGGGTAGACGCCGTGGTCGATGCAGAGGTGCGTGCCCTGCGCGCCCTCAAACAAGATGCGCTTCCCGCGCCGCAAGGCCGAGTCGAGCCATGCCGACGTATCGATGACGAACGGCGCGAGCCGTTCCCCGTGTGCGGCATACTCGGTGAAGATCGCCTCCGCGTCGAGCCGCTCGTCGCCGCCGTATGCCTCGATGAGCCGCTGCTTGATCGGCACGATTGCCCGGAGTTTCGCGCGCAGCGTCTCCGGATCAATCAGGTCGCACATCCGGATCCCGAAGCGTCCGACCTTGTCCTCGAAGACGGGCCCGATGCCGCGCAGCGTTGTGCCGGCCCCGAGGTTTCCCTTCAACTTCTCTTCGAGGGCGTCGAGGATCTTGTGGTACGGCATGACAACGTGCGCCCGGTCGCTGATGCGGAGGTTCTTGACGGGATGGCCGCGCTCGCGCGTCTCGTCGATCTCCTTGAGGAGCTGCGCGGGCTCGACGACGACGCCGTTCCCGATCAGGTTCATCGTCCGCTTACGGAGCACGCCCGACGGTAGCAGGTGGAACGCGTACAGGTCCTCGCCCACTTGGACCGTGTGCCCGGCGTTCGCGCCGCCTTGGAACCGCACGACCACGTCCGCCCGGTCCGCGAGGAAGTCGATGATCTTGCCCTTGCCCTCGTCCCCGAATTGGCTGCCGACGGCGACCGTTGCGGGCATGGAATCTCCGCAGGAACATCGACGTCGCCTTAATGGTTCCGCGGTGTCCGCACGAAACGTCGTTGCTAGCGGTGTCGCGCGATACCATTTTATTCGCACTCACCGTTGTCCGCCCGCAGCCCGTCCAGCCGGGAGGGGGGTTCTGTGCTGTCCGAGTCCACTCCAGAGAGGATA
>VBMM01000128.1 GCA_005878415.1 Methanobacteriota archaeon | reverse complement strand
CGAGTAGCGCTCCCGCACCTCGCAGCGCTCCTCACGCACGACGGAGTCGCCGTCGAAGCGGGGCGGATTCACGAGGGCGACCTTCATGAAGCCTCCCCCGCGACGACCTTGTAGAACCGGAAGGTCCGTTCCGCCATCCGGTCGACCGAGCCGTTGCGCTCGACCCAGTCGCGACCGCCGTTCGCGATCTCTTCCGCGCGGGCGGGATTCGCGAAAACGGTCTCGATGCGGTCGACGAGGCCGTCGACGTCGCCGGGCGGGAACAGCCATCCCGTGGCACCATCCCGGACGATTTCTGTCACCCCGCCGGCACGGGCGGCGATTAGCGGCGTCCCGCACGCCATCGCCTCCAGGGCGACCATCGGACAGCTCTCCGCGAAACTCGGCAGGACGACGGCGTCCGCGCGATGGTACAACGCCGGCATGAGGCCGTACGGCACGGGGCCGAGGAACTCGTACCGGTCCCGTCCGACGCCGAGGCGATCCGCGTAGCGGGTCCAGCGAGTGGTGTCCCCGGGGCCCGCCAGGAGGAGCCGGACCTCCGGGTCGAGGCGGCCCAAGGCCCGCAGGAGCGTATCGATCCCCTTCAGGGCGAGGAGCCGACCCGCGAAGAGCAACGTCCGACCGTCATCCGGGCGACGATCCGTCTCGCCGTCCCGCGAGGTGCCGTTGAGTCGCGCGGTATCCACCCCGTTGGGAATCACCGTCTCGAAACGTGGCTGCAGACCATAGTGCGAGATCGAACTGTCCCGCACCCAGCGGGACACATAGATCAGGGCGGACGTGCGACGGAGGTATCGCCGTTCGATCCGGCGGAGCAGGAGCCGCCACCGCGCGACCGACCGCTCGCTCCCGTTCCGGGGCACGGAATCGCCCGCGCGGAGGGTGCCCTGGATCTGCGTGCCGAGTGTCGTGTGGACCGTCAGCGCCGGGATGGCCGACAGCCGCCGGCGTGCGAGGAGGTCAGACATGTACGCGTGGTTGGCGTGGACGATGTCGAAGCCGTGGGCCTTGGCGAGGCCGGGGAGTCGCCGCAACACGGCGAGCTGAAACGCGAGTCCGAGGCCGTCGGTCCGCCCTCCGTCCGCTTCGATGGCGTGCACTTGGACGCCGTCGAGGTCGTCGGCCTCCGCCGCCATGCAGCCTCGCGCCGACGTGACCACATGGACTTCGGCCCGGCCGCGCAGGGCGCGGGCCAGGTTGTACGTGTAGGTCCCCACGCCGCCCCAGGTTGGGAGGAACTCGGGGGTGAGGAGGCACACCCTCACGCGGTCTCCTCCCGGCGGGCGGCGGCCGGCGGGATTCGGCGGAGTTCCGTCGACGGCCGGTTGAGACGCCTCATGAGGAGCCGCCACGCGATCGAGAGCCCGGTCCGCAGCGGCACGAGCTTCGGCTCGCCGATGCGGCGGTCGTAGGCGATCGGCAGCTCCCGCATGCGGATTCCCCGCTCGCACGCGGACGCGAACAGGTCCGCCTCGAGGTCGAAGCCTTCCGCGACGAGGCCGAACCGCTGGAGGGCGTCCTCCCGGAACGCCCACATCCCCGTGCACACGTCGGTCACGGGCACGCGGTACAGGAGGCTCGCGAGGGCGCTGAGGAGGCGGTTGCCGAGCCTGTTCAGGTCGCTGATCGCCCCGTCCGCGATGGAGCCGCAGAGACGGGAACCGAGGACGACCTCCTCCCCGGACTCCAGCGCCTCGACGAAGCGAGGGATCGCGTCCGCGGGATACGTCCCATCGGCATCGAGCATGACGAAGTACCGGTCGCCCCAGGACAGGGGGCGCGTTGGGTTGGCGAGGATCTCGGCGAGCGCCTGCCGGACGCCGTTGCCCTTGCCAGTCCCGCTCTGGACGAAGGTCGACGCACCCCGCGCTCGCGCGATGTCCATCGTGGCGTCGGTCGATTGCCCGTCGACGACCCACACCCGGACGTCGTAGCCGCGGGTCCGCATCCGATCGACGGGGATCCGATCCATGACGGCGCCGATCGCGGGTCCCTCGTTGAGGGCCGGGAGGAGGACGACGACCTGGGCGCGACGGCGGCCGGATGGGTTCGGGCGCTCCCTCGAAAGGGAGCTGGTTCCAGGAGCACGGGAGTCCGCCGTTCCCCCAACCGGGGCCGCGATCTCGCCGAGCCCGTCGGTCTCCTCGGCCGGCCCTGTGATTCGGAAGGCCTCGCCGCCGGAATCGAACATCGAGTTGGCGGCGAAGTCCCCCGCTTCTTCGCATTCTCCGTCGGATGCAGGGAGGGAGCCCTCCATCCGATCTGGCAAGTGTGTCATCGGAAGGACAGAGCCCGACTCGCCGCGGGCGCAAAATAGGAGTACGTTTCACGAAGCATGGCCCGTGTGCCCGTGTACCGCGGGTGAGCACGTTTCCCACAAAGCAACATCTAAGAACACAAAGGCGGATAGGTATAGCGCGCCGTGCTGGCCGCGGTCCTCATGACTCCCAAAGGCAGCGTGACCCGGTCGGTCCGCATCGAGAAGGATGCGGACGAACGGCTCCGGAAGCTCGCCGACCAGAGCGACACGAGCGTGAACACGCTGGTCAACCGCGCCTTGCGGAAGTTCGTCGAATGGGACGCCTACGGTGAGAAGTTCGGCTTCGTCACGTTCCCGGGGATCATCCTCGTCAAGATGATGGACCACCTGTCCGAAGAGGAGGCGACGGAGCTCGGCAAATGGGCCGGGCGGAACCTGCTCAAGGAGTACATCACATTCTGGTTCAAGGAAGTCACCCCGGAGACCCTGATCGAGGGCTTTCCCCGCCTATTCGCGAAGTACGCGCATGCCTTTGCCTACGAGGAGCACGTCGAAGACGACTATCGGGTGATCATCCTGAAGCATAGCGGCGGGCCGCGTTGGTCGACGTTCTACCAGGAGGCCGCCGAGACCGCGTTCCGGGAACTCCTGAACCGCGAAATCCACGTCGAAAAATCGGAGAATCAGGTCGTTCTGCGGCTCCGGTGGGTCGAAAAAAGGATTAAGTGAGCCGACGTTGCTGCTGTATTAGGGTTCCAGGGGAGCTTTAGCACTTGCCCCCGAGCACGAGCGTCACGCGAACAATTCGGATCGAGCGGAACGTCGACGAGTTCCTTCGAAAGTTCGCGGACCGCGAGGGGATCAGCGTCAACTTCCTCGTGAACAAGGCGATCCGGCGTCTCGTCGAGTGGGACGTCTACGCGGACAAGTTCGGGATGATCTCGGTCCCGGAGTCGCTCCTCGTGAAGATGATGCAGGCGCTGACGGATCAGGAAGCGAAGGAGCTCGGCCACTGGGTCGGGAAGAACCTCCTGCCGGAGTTCCTCACGTTCTGGTTCAAGGAGGTCAGCTTGCAGACGGTCGTGATGGGCTACTCGCGCCTGACGGCTCGGTACGCCCGCGCGTTCGAATACGAGGAGCGGTCGAAGGAGGGCCGCTGGACGATCGTCTTCAAACACAGTGGCGGCGCGCGCTGGTCGGTGTACTATGAGGCGCTCCTTCGGAGCGCGCTCGAGGGACTCATGAAAGGCGCGGAGATCCACACGGAGAAGACGGACGACCAGGTCATCGCGCGCTTCGCGCTCGTGTGATCGGCACCTATCGACCGGACTTGCCTTTCTTCCCCGGCGACCTCGCCGGCGGCGGTGTCCCGGAGGACCGCGGGACCGACCGACCTACGCTCTCCAAGGCCTTTCGCTCGATCGCCTCTGCGAGCCACGACATCGTTTCCCGCAGGCCGAAGCACACGCGGTCGAGGTCCGCGTTGCCGGTGTCGACCTTGACGTGGCGGGCGATCAGCATCGCCTTGATCACGGGCGCGTTCGTTGGGCCGAAGAAATCGTTGAAGGCCTTCCAGTACGCCGTCTGGAAGGACTTGTCGTTCTTCACTCCCAATCGACTCGCGAGATGCACGCCGGCACGCCTCCCCCAATCGGCGTGCTATCTCGCGGTGATGTGCGGCACTTTCACGGAAATTCCTCGGTTCCCGATCTCCACGGGGAGGAGCCCCATCTGGTGGTTCGTCCCACGCATCTTGGTGATCTCGATGTAGCGGACCCGCGCCTCCCCCGTGATGGGGACGAGGGAGAAGTGGATCACGCCGTCCGCGATGAACTCCTGGATCCCCACCGACGACAGCACGTCCGTGTGCGCGGTCTCCGTGATCATCAGGGTCGTGCAGCCCGCGCCCCCGACGATCTTCCCGAGGAGCATGTGGGTGAAGACGCGGAGGTCGCCAATCCGCTCGAACGCCTGCGTCATCGCGGTGAAGGAGTCGATCACCAGCCGAACGATGCCGTACTCGTCGATGTTCCGCACGATCTCGTCCCAGATCGCCGGCATCCCCTCGGACGTCAGCGTGGGCATCTCGAGGAATCGGAACAGGCCCTTGGACTCGAGCGGCTGGATGTCGAAGCCGAGCCGCAGCATGTTCCGCACGTACGCCTTGCGCCCTTCGAGCATCGAGACGTACATGCCCGGCTCCTTGAGTTCCTTCGCGCCGAAGAACAGGAACTGCGATCCGAAGATCGTCTTCCCGGTCCCGGGCCGTCCCGCCAGGCTGATGAGGCTGCCCGCGGGGAAGCCTCCTTCGAGCATCTCGTCGAAACCGGGGATGCCCGTGACGACCCGGGAGTCGGAGTCCAGCGCGACCCGGCTCGCGATCTTCGCGCACATCATGTGGCCTCCTGGTTTCGTTCTCGCAGCGACTGCATGATCGTCTCGAACATGTCCGCCCGGGCCCCCTGGTGGCGCAGCCGGAACCGCGACGTGGGGATCGCCACGACCTCCGGCCGCTCGCCGTTCGTGAGGGCGATGTCCTCGAGCGGGATCAGCTCGAACTCCGGATAACCGTGGTCGAACGTGAACTGGAGGCCGTAGAAGCCCGTCCGCGGCTTGACGCCGTACAGGATGAGCGTGCCCCACCGTACCGTCAGGACGAGGTGGATCTGGGAGATGTTCGCGACCTTCTGCGTCAGCTCGAGATTCGGGCGCGCGAGGATCGACTGGATGTCCTTGTTCACCGCGGCCCGGGCCGCGACCGTCGCGAGGAAGTTCATCACGCCCTGCCCGTAGAAGTTCTCGACCGTGTCGAGGGCCATGAGCATCCAGATCGTCTTGCCTTGGGCCTTGTATGCGCTGTACGTGTCGAGCCACTTCTCGAAGTCCTCCTTCGGATTGAGGGAGAACTTGATCGCGACCGGATCCTCGACGCGGTCCGTCGTGAAGACGCGCATGTTCGTGTCGTAGACGTCTTCCGGCATGAACTGCGTCGCAAAGAGACGCGCCCTCGTCGGGTCGTAGTCGCTGTACGGGAACGCCATCACGGCGTTGTTCGTCGCGAGGAAGTTCAGTAACGCCGTAAGGGGGACGTAGATCTGCCCTTCGAAGGGGACCTCCCCCCGGATCTCCAGCAGGACCGTCGAGCCGCGCGGCACGCCGCCGCCGAGGAGGGCGTCGATGTCGCGGCTGCCCGTGGACATATGCGTCGAGGAGTTCTCGAGGGGCCGGAACATCGAGGTCCGCTCGGGCAGGGTGAAGGCGAAGGGCTCGAGGTATCGGAGGCGGCCGCCCGCCAGGGTGAACGGATACCGCTCCTGGCGGATCGGGATGCCGCGGAGCTTCCGGACCTCCAGCTCGCGCACCCGTCGGTCCTCGATGACCTTCTGGTGCAGCACGATGATCGCGTCCGCGAGCTGATCGAGCGTCGTGTCCGTCTGGGGACGCTCGCTCACGAGGATCATCCGCGCGCGGGTGTTCTCGAGGATCGCCATGAGCGACTGCTCGACCTTCATCCGCGTCTCCTGCGGGAGGTAGTCGGCGATGCCTTCCCACGAATCGAGGACGACGAGCGGCGACTCCATGCTCGACAGGAGCCGGTGGAGGCCCGAGACGATGTTGTGCGCGACGACGAACTGGCTCGGGTCGAACTCGAGGGTCGTGAAGAAGTGGACGTTCGGCAGGGCGGCGAGCTTCGAGAAGAGGGCG
>VBMM01000127.1 GCA_005878415.1 Methanobacteriota archaeon | reverse complement strand
TGCAGCGGGCCTAGCGTCGGGCGACGGTCTCGAGGAACTCGATCAGGATCCCGACGGCCTCGGAGTTCCCGGTCGGCACGGGAGGGAGCCGTCCGAGGGCGAGCTTCGCGGGGATCAGCTCCTTCAATCGATGGACGTCCTCGTGGCGGTATCCGAGAGCCGCGGCGTTGCGCTCCGCCTCCGCATGGCCCGCAGGCGGGATGGCAATCACAGGCGTCCCGGCCGCGAGCGATTCGTTGATCGTCCCCTTGCCGGCCGTCGTGATGACAAGGTCGGACGCGAGGACGTAATCGTGGAGGTTCGGGAGGAATCCGTACGTGTACACGCCCGGGGCGGGATCGACCTTCAGCTTCGGGCCGCTCACGACGACCATCGAGACGTCGGAGAGCGTGAGTTCGCGGAACGCCTCCATGGCGGCCCGGATCACGAACTCGCCGATCGCGGTGCCCCCGCCCGTGACGAGGATCGTCTTCTTCCGGAAGAAGAAATCGTCCCGCAGCCTGTCGCGCGGTGCGCTGAACGGGCGGACGATCGGGCCGACCCGCCGCACGTTCGGCCACGCGGGACCGGGCTCGGCCGTAAGGATGACGTCGACCTTCCGCGCGAACCGGGCGAGCCAGAGGTTGCCGCCCCCCTCGACGACCCGGGAGAGTGGGTCGCGGGCGAAGTCGTGCCGCAGCGCGTCGAGGATCAACGCCGTCGGGATGCCCCTCCGGACCGCCTCGCGAGCGGCCGCGAGCTCGCTGTCCGAGATCACGAACCGATAGTATCCCCAGTCCGCCTCCCTCCGGAGGAACCGCCGCGCGATCCGCAGATAGCGCGCATAGTCGACGTACCAGCGCCACGCCGGACCGAGGACTCCGTCCGACGCGCGCCAATCGGGCGCGGGCGGCATCGTGAGGGCGTCGAACCCGCTCGAGACCAGGAGGTCCAGGGCGGGAGAGCCGGCGAGGAAGAGCGCGTACACGTCCGGCCGTCGTTCCAGGAGGCCCCGCGCGAGGGCGACCGCGCGCGTCGCGTGGCCGAGTCCCTGGGAGTGGACCGCGAAATAGCCGCGCAGCTCGTCCACGAGCGGCCCATCGACCGGGCACGGAAAGACCTTCGGGCCGGCTCGCGCCGGTGGAGCGCGGTTATATACCCCGCTGGCCCTAGAGGCCCCCAGGAGACCAACGGAGGGAAGACAAATGGGCGTGGAGGAGAACAAGGCGACAGTGCAGATGTTTTATGACGAAGTGTTGAACCGCGGGAATCTCGACGTGATCGACAAGATGACCGCCGAGAATTACGTGGACCACACGGCGCCGCCAGGGATGCCGCCGGGCCGGGAGGGCGAGAAGCAGTGGTTCACGATGCTGCGCGCGGCGTTCCCCGACGGCCAGACGACGATCGACGACATCATCGCCGAGGGCGACAAGGTCGCCGTCCGGGCCACGATGACCGGGACGCACCAGGGCGACTTCATGGGCATCCCCGCGACGGGGAAGCCGGTGACGATCTCCGGGATCGATGTCACGCGGTTCCACGAGGGACAGAGCGTCGAGCATTGGGGCCAATGGGACATGGCCGCCCTGATGCAGCAACTCGGGGTCGCGCCTCCGCCGCCGCAGGCATTGGAGACGCCCGAAGAATCGGAGACGCCGGAAGAGTCGGAGAACGAGTGAGCCGGCCTCCGATCGAATCGGGGCTCGGCTGACCGTGTGCGGGCGATGCACTTTCGCGCGTCCCCGCCATGGGCTTTTATGGCGACCCGCGTTCCTGAGACCGTGGAGCTCGCCCGCCTCGCGAAGTATCCGTTCCTCCGGGAGGCCTCCGGATTCGTCCTCGGGGAGAAGGTGAGCCTCGAGGAGATCCTCCTCGAGCCGGCGTACGCCCGCGCGCGGAGCCTCGGCAAGGCGCGCGTCCTCGAGGCGCTCGAGAAAGGGCCGGCATCCGACCGGATCGCGGTCGCAACGGCGGACCAGCTCGCGGGCCTCCTCGCGTACCCCGTCGCGCGAATCCTCGTCTCGGCACTGGAGGACACCTACCTCATCCGTCGGTTCGCGCTCCGCGAGGCGGTTTCGGCGGAGGGACGCCTCGCTTCGGAGCCGGACGACTTCGTCGTCCACCTCGCCGCGGAGATGGGCATGGACCTCCGCCGGGAGGACGGTGGATTCCGACTCCACTTCACGGACTTCCTCCGCTTCACGAACACGATGCGCGACACGCCGTGGAAGCTCATCAACCAGCCCGTCGAAGGCGGCTACGTCGTCCTCCGGCGGGAGAAGGCGCTCCGCGTCATGCGGAACGCGATCCAGCGGCACATCGAGCAAGGCCTCCCGCTTCCGGTCAACGAGGACATCCTCGGGGCGTTCCGCGGCGACCTCGCGGAGATCCGCGGGATCCTCATGGCGAAGAAGGCGACCTTCAAGGCGGCAGACATCGGCAAGGTGAGCATCACCCGCTTCCCGCCGTGCATGTACAACCTCCTCGCGCAGATCCAGAACCACGAGAACGTGCCGCACATGGGCCGCTTCGCGATCGTCGCGTTCCTCCATCACATCGGACTGGGCAACGAGGAGATCTTCCGGGTCTTCGGGGACGTGCCGGACTTCGCCGCAGACGTGACGAGGTACCAGATCGAGCACATCACCGGCACGTCGAGCCCGACGGAGTACACGCCACCGGAATGCTCGACGATGAAGTCGTACGGCATCTGCCCGGGCCCGGACCGCATCTGCATGACGATCAAGCATCCGCTGTCCTACTACCGGGTGAAGGGGCGCGAGCGGAGGCCGCGGGGCGAGAACGCCTCGACCGCCGTCTAGGGACGGAAGCCGTGCCACGTCGACACGGCGCGCTGCACCGCGGTCGCATGGCCCAGGACCGCGAAGAGGACCAAGAACCACTCCAACGGCTGGAACGCGATCGGGGCGACGCCCCAGACGACGCGGGCGGACGGAGAGACGAGGAGTTGTAGGAGGACGCCGATGAACAGCAGGACGAGACGATCCGCGCGACCGAGGAGACCCGCGTAGCGCCGACCCTGGCCCACGGCTTGCGCCTGCGTCCCCATGTACGACGTCAGGAGGACGCCGAGCAAGGCCAAGGTGCCGACCCAAAGGTGGCAGTACGCCGAGAACGCGACGCCGCCGATCAGGAACACGTCCGCGTAACGGTCGAGGACGTGGTCGAGAAAATCCCCGCGTGCCGACGCCCGCCCGGCGAGCTTCGCGATTTTCCCATCGAGGGCATCGAGGTAGGAATTCGCGAGGAGGAGGACGAGCGCGAGGGCGAGGAAGCCGAATCCTCCGAGGACAAACGATATCCCGGCGCCCGCCGCGGCGAGTAAGCCCGCCCACGAGACCGCGTCCGGATTCACGCGGACCAGGCGACGAGCGACTGGGACCAAGAACCGGTCCGCGGCCGCGCGATACCGGTCTAGTACCACGAGAGCACCTCGGACGTCCAGTCGACGGTCCCGGGCTCATGGCCCGTCGTCTTTCCTTGCAGGATCCCGAGGATCGCTTGCGCCGTCTCCTGGGGGGTCGCCTCCGTCGTGTCGACCTCGTACACGGATCTCAGGTGCTGGACGGCCTCTTGCAAGATCGCATCGATCGCTTCGGCCTCGACGTTCTCGCGGACTTTCGCCGCCTCCCAGCCGCGGGTCTCGAGGCGCGTGCGCAGGACGGACGGCCGGCACCGCAAGACGATCGCGACGTCCACGTCCATCCGGTGGCTGTAGTGGCTTTTCACGAACGCCACTTTGGCGGGAACGTGTAGCCCTTCGCGGAGCGCGTCCACATCGATCTCGTCGGTCTCGCGGAGCTCGTCTCGGCCGGTGACCAAGCCTTCCTTCCGGGCGAGCTCGTCCAGGTCCACGACCGGATAGCCGCGGCGCGCGAGCACGTCGCAAGCGGACGATTTCCCCGTCCCGGGGGTTCCCGTGACCGCGACGAGCATCGGCAAGAAAATCCGAGACCCGTATATTAACCGTTCCCGCGCGCCTCACCGATATCTACGGAGGGGATCCTTCTTCCGCTTCGACCGGATATACAAGAAAAACCATAGCGTGACGAGGGAAACGGACACGCTGGTCACGGCCAGGAGCACCGTGCTCATCGGGACGATCGTGACGCGGATGGTCTCGGCCTCGGCGTTGCCGGAGGTGTCCGTGGCCCGCACATGGATGGACTGCGACCCGCTCGGGAGGGTCACGACCGCCGTCCACGCGGTCGTCCCGGTCGCGGGGCTCCAGTCAGAGGCATCCGTCCGAACTTCGACCCGCGCGACTTCGCGGTCGTCCGTCGCGGTCCCTTGGACGAACACGGAACTCGATCCGAGGATCGCGCCTTCCGTTGGCGCCTGGACGACGAGCGTGGGCGATGTGACGTCGGGGGGAGCGGGGCCGAGGAGCCACGTCTCCGCCGTCGAGCCGGTCCGCGTGCGTCCTCCGGTCGAAACGACGCGATCGGACTCGCGATCGTAGGCGACGGCGTGCCCGGCCCGCGGGGCGGGACTCACGATCGGAGCCGCCGGGGTCCACTTGTTCCCGGAGAAGTTGTAAAACCAGGTCTCCCCGTTCGACCCGTTTACATCGAGGCCGCCAAACAGGACGGTCTGATTCTGCGCGTCGTCGTAGGCGAGGCCGGGCCACGCCCGCGCGGAAGGAAACGCGACCGGGAACATCCGGGTCCACCGATTGGCATCGTAGTCGTAGGCCCACGTCTCCGCGAAGAACGTGATGCTCTGCCCGCTGGCTTCGGCGCTCCCCCCGAAGAGGATGATGCGATCCTCCTTGCGGTCGTAGGCCATGCCGTGGAGCCCCCGCGTGGACGGGGCGAGCGGAGGGTCCATCCGCGTCCAGTTGTTCGCGTTGTAATCGTACGCCCAGGTGTCGCCCGTGGATCCGCCGATGTAGCCTCCGAAGAGGATGACGCGGTCCGACTGTTCGTCGTACGCCATCGCGTGCCCCGTCCTCCCGATCGGCCTCGATGGCGGGTTGAGATTGGTCCAGTTGTTCGCGTTGTAGTCGTACGACCAGGTGTCGTCGATCTCCGAGCCTTGCTGGGCGCCGCTGAAGAGGATGACGCGATCCGATTCCGAATCGTATGCCATCGCAGCGAGGCTCCGGGCGGGCGGGCTGAAGGCCGGCGTCATGTTCGTCCATGAATCCGTGTTCGCATCGTAGGCCCACGTCTCCGCGCTCGGGCGAGTGGTGAAGCCACCGAACAGGATGATGCGGTCCGATCGCGAATCGTATGCGACGGAATGGTCCGAGAGATTCGGAGGGTTGTCGACGCTGCCGCTTCTCGTCCACGTCACA
>VBMM01000137.1 GCA_005878415.1 Methanobacteriota archaeon | reverse complement strand
GTGAGTTTCGACTGCTTTATGTTGGACGGTGCGCATAGGGGCCGCATCTGAGGGATATTGCTTGCCGAAATTGCAGTTGGCGGAGATCGGGATTTACGTGAAGGATCTGAAGGCGGCGCGGGCGTTCTACACGCGGAAGATCGGCCTCAAGGTGCGGTCGTCCATGCCGAAATGGGGCTACCTGGCGCTCGGCGCGACGAAGGGCGGAGAGGACGCGGCCCTGGACCTCTGGGCGCCGTCGCCGGAGTGGGGCCAGGCGGACTACGAGCGCCGGCTCAAGCTGATTGGCGGGGTCACGGGGATCGGCTTCCTGACGAACGACCTGAAGCGGACGACCGAGGCGCTCAAGAAGAAGGGCGTGAAGGCGGAACTCGACAACGACTCGGCGACGTTCGGGCGCTTCACGGATCCGGACGGGAACGTCCTGTTCGTCGCGCAGCCCGCGAAGCCGAAAATCCGTCGGGCGGGTCTCTCGGCACTCACCTTCGTCACGGTCGTGTCGCGGGACGCGACGAAAGCCGGCGAGTTCTTCGCGAAGGCGCTCGGGCTGCGGAAGCGCCGGGTGCCGGGCGAGGAGGGCCAGGAGGACATGTCGGTCTACCAGCACTCCCCGAAAGGCACGGGCGTCATGCCCTTCACGCCGACGAAGGAGATGTACACCAATCCCGCGGACTACGACGCGGACATGACGCACATCGGCGAGGACACCTCGATCTACTTCGCGACGAAGGACATCTACAAGGTCCAGGACCAGCTCATGGCGAAGGGCGTGCGGTTCGAGAAGAAAGCCGAGAAGCAGCCCTGGGGCGGGATCACGGCCACGTTCCTCGACCCGGACGACAACAAGTACACGCTGATGGAGTACGACGAGGACTAGTCGGACGTTCAAAAGGGGAGGGGCGGGCGCTCGGCCCGCCGTTCCATTTTTCTAGGGTTGCTTCGGCGGTGTGCCGGGCAGGGTCATGTCGAGCGGGTCCGGCTCCCTCGGAAGTTGCGCCGGCGGCGCTCCGGGCGGCGGCGAGACCGGTGACATCGGCGACATTGGCGACACCGGCGGCATCCGCCGGTGCTGCTCGCGCTTCCGCATGCCCCAGACCATCCAGCCGAGCAAGGCGAGGACGATCACGAAGAGCGCGATGATCCCCTCGAGCATCTGGATCATCCCGAGGAGCGCACTCGATCGGACCGTCACCGTGAAGGAGGACGTCGCGGAGTTGCCTGCCGCGTCCGTCACCGTCAGGGTCGCGGCGTACGCGCCCGGCCGGGCGTAGACGTGGCTTGCGGTCGCCGTGGTGGCGGTCGTCCCGTCCCCAAAGTCCCATGAATACAACGTCACGCCAACGTTGTCCGACGACGCGGATCCGTCGAAGAACAGTGGCTGGCCCTCATCCACGAGGCGGTCGCCCGCCCCGCGGACGATGGGTGCCTGCGTGTCCCGCACCGTGACTTGAACCGTCGCGGTCGCGAAGTTGCCGGAGTAATCCCAGACGCTGAGCGTCGCCGTGTAATCGCCGGGCGCGACGTAGGCGTGGCTCGTCGTGACGCCGGCCCCGCTCGAGCCGTCGCCGAAGTCCCACGCGTAGCTCGCGATTCCGAGGTTGTCGGACGAGCCCGAGCCGCTGAAGGACGCGGGCGAACCTTGATCGACCGTCATCGCTGAGCCCGCGTTCGCGGTCGGGACGACGACATCCAAGGTCGCGGCGAAGACATCCTGGCCACTCGTCCGGGTGTCGAGCCATGCCGCGAAGACGTCGCCGGCCTGGTCGATCGCGATGCTCGGATCGTACTGGAAGATGTTTGAGACCGGGTCGTCGTTGACGCGGACGTTCGAAGACCAGCCCAGGCCGTCGACCGAGGACGCCGTGTAGATGTCCCAGCTCGTGGAGCCGACCGTCCGGCTGTCGGTCCAGGCCACCTGGATCTTGCCCGCGTTGGCGGCGATGTTCGGGATCAACTGGGTGACGGCCCCCGTCTCGTCGTTCACCCTCACGTTCGCCGCGAACGACGCGCCCGCGTTCGAAGACCGGGTCGCGTAGATGTCCGGCGCCGTGTTCGGGTTCCGATTGTCCGTCCACGCCACGTAGATCATGCCGGCGACGTCCGTGGCGATCGTCGGCTCGCCCTGGGCCGCGCCCCCCACGTCGTCGTTCACCGGGATGTTCGGCGCCCAGCTGAGGCCGCGGTCGGACGACTTCGAGAAGTAGATGTCCCGGCCTCGAGCGGGCGTCCGCGGATCGCTCCACACCAGGTAGACGTCCCGGTTCAGCGCCGTCGCGATCCTGGGCTCTCCTTGCTCGGAGGACGTCGCGTCGTTGTTCACCCGCACGGAGGGGTTGAAGCTCAACCCGCCGTCCGTCGAGTTCGCGTAGTAGATGTCCGGGCCGGTGACGGCACCCCGGGTGTCCGTCCACGCGGTGTGGACGAGGGTCGGGTTGACCGGGTCCACCGCGACGTCGGGTTGCGATTGGGAGTTCGTCGTCACGTCGTTCGCTCGGACGTTCGCGGAGAAGCTCAGCCCTCCATCCGTGGACTTCGCGAAGAACACGTCGTTGTTCCCGTTCCGCGTGTCCGTCCACGCGATGAAGATGTGGTTCACGTTGTCGAGGGCGAGCGCGGGCTCCCCCTGGTTCGCTCCGCCCGCATCGTTGTTCACCCGCACGGGGATTGTCCACGTCTGCCCGCCGTCCAGCGATTTCGTGAAGAAGATGTCGGACTGGGTGACGGAGCCGCCCCATCCGGTGAAGGCGAGATAGGCGACGCCGTCGGACCCGACCTTGAGGGACGGGGCCCCGGCCGAGTACGCGGGAGGCCGGTCGACCTGGACGTTCGGACCGAAGTGCGGACCGGTCGAGGCCGCGGAGGTGCCGGGCATCAAGACGCCCATCAAGGCGACCGCGACGAGTGCGGTCATCAAGGCGATCGGAACGGCACGGGGCATCGGGCGACGGGCGGTGGGCGTACGCGTCATGGCGGTTCGATCCTCAGACGCCCCCCGTCTACCGGCGGCTATTTAATCGGCGTGGGACGACTATCGAAATTGAAAACGAGACGCGAAGGCCCCGGGAAGGGCAGCTGCCGAACAGCTTTCTCCATCGGAGACGGCCTCCGGCTTCCGCCGCCACCGGAGGAAGAGTATTAATGAATCGGGCGGGCCCTCCCCCGGGCGGGGCGTGACGGATGGCGGGCGGAGAGGTCGTCATCGAGACGTTCGATTCGAAGGTCCTCCGAGGTAATTCGCGACGGGCAAGTCCCTGCTGTCGGTGGATCCGATGGGCGAGGACCTCAAGTCGAAGCTCGATCGGCTCATCCGCACGGGGAAGATGGGACCGATGATCGTCCCGATGGTCGACTGCTTCACGAAGGTCGGCGGGAATCAGTACATCAACTCGACCGCGACGGGCCGCTACGACGACTACCTCCGGAAGGAGATCGTCCCGTTCGTCGAGTCGCGGTACCCGGTGTCTCGGCGGGGGATCTGGGGCAAGTCCTCCGGCGGGTACGGGTCGATCGTCCAGGGGATGCTCCATCCGGACACCTGGTCGGCGCTGGCGGACCATTCCGGCGACGCGCTGTTCGAGTATTGCTACATCATGGACTTCCCGAAGGCCCTGGCCGCCTTCCGGGAGCACGGCGGGCCTGCGGGCTGGCTCCGATGGTTCTGGCGCCAGTCGAATCGGCGCGTCGAGGGCCTCTATCCGATCCTGAACACGATCGGGATGGCGGCGCATTACTCCCCGAATCCACGCAGCCCGACCATGGGCATCGACTTCCCGTTCGACCTGGAGACCGGCGAATGGCGGCCCGAGGTGTGGGCGCGGTGGCGGCGGTGGGATCCGGTGAACATGGTGGCCCGCTACGCGCCGAGCTTGCGGCGTATGCGGCTCGTGTACATCGACTGCGGGACGAAAGACCAGTACAACCTGATCTGGGGCGCGCGGGTGATCCACCAGAGGCTCCTCGAGCGGCGCATCAAGCACGTGTACGAGGAGTTCGACGACACGCACTCCTTCATCACGTACCGATACGACGTCAGCCTTCCGCGGATGTACCGCGCGCTCCGAGGGTAGGCGGACCGCCGATCAGGGATGATGGTCGAGGTCCCGCATCATCTGGTCGTACTGCTCCTTCGTGATCTCGCCCCGGGCGTACCGAGCGCGCAGGATGTAGTAGCTCTCGTCGCCGTGCCAGTAGCCCCGCCGGGAGTACCCCCCGCCCCAACCCCAAGGCCAGAGGAACCAGCGCACGGCCCAGAAGAGAGCGAAGAGCAGGAAGAGCGGCCACAATCCGTAGAAGGGGTACCAGACCGCACCCGGCCCACCGGGCGACAGCACGCGAGCGATGACTCCCGCGGCGATCACAACCGCGAAGATCCCCGCCAGCAAGACGAACGGTGCCCAACGCCACATGCGATACGGTCTCTGAGATTCCAGGTTCATGTCCTACCACGTCCCGACGTCCGATGCACCGCGGTCGCACTTGAGCCTGTGGGTGGAATCCCTCTCGGCTTTCCGCCCTTGCGACGCAAACCCACCGCACGTTCCGACCGTTCGATGCATCGAGGTGCCTCGAGCCCGCGGTCGTTCAAGAGGTTCGCGGATGGTCGGCTTGAATTCCGGTCCTCTTCTTAGCGGCGGCGTCGCTTCTTGGGAGGCGGAATCCCCGCGAAGCGGCGGAGGACCGCCGCGATGTCCGGGTCGATTCGATCGAGCGCCTCCAGCAGCTCCGGCCAGGGCGATTCCGATCGGACGCGGGCCCGGGCGGCGAGTGCCGCCTTCGTCGTGTCCGCGGTTTCCGCGCCGAGGATCTGCCGGAGAGTACGGTCGGCGGAGTCCTCCATGGATTCGGGCGGAGCCGCTCCGCTGGGCCCTTCCCGCCCGGGACGCTTGCGGCGCCTCCCGGGAGAAGGGGAGCGTCCCGTGGACGTTTTCCTCCGCGTCATATGCATGACGCCCCTGCGACGCGACAATGACCCGCCGGGCCACCGGCAGGTTGTCACAAGATGCCGTTGCCTTCCTTGCGCCGGCGTGCCACTAGGAACCTACGTACACGGAGTCCACCGCCCGTGGTACAACCGCATCCCTCGATCGGCGGCCCGATGGGAGCGATGCGCACCCGCCGCTTTATTTCCCGAGAGCCGATGCGGAGGTCGGGACCGGAAGGCCGTGGTGGGCGAGGCGGACGCGGCGCGGTTGGCGGAGCGCGTCAAGTCTGAGTTCCGGCACGCGTGGCATGGCTACCGCCAATACGCGTGGGGCCACGACGACCTGCGGCCCCTCTCGCGATCGTATCGCGACTGGTACGCGCAGCCCCTGCTCACGACTCCGGTCGACTCGCTCGACACGATGATCCTCATGGGCCTGGACGCCGAAGCCCGGGACGCGCGGACGTTGATCTCCGAGCGCATCGAGTTCGATCGTGACATCGACGTCAGCACGTTCGAGATCACGATCCGGCTGCTCGG
Organism: Methanobacteriota archaeon; assembly: GCA_005878415.1. Lineage (GTDB taxonomy): Archaea > Thermoplasmatota > Thermoplasmata > RBG-16-68-12 > RBG-16-68-12 > RBG-16-68-12. Next base: position 7,125 of record VBMM01000137.1, on the reverse strand, counting down.
CGGTCTCCTCGCGAGCTACGAGCTGACGCGGGACCAACGCCTCCTCGATCTCGCCAGGGACCTCGGAACGCGACTGTTGCCCGCCTTCGGCTCGCCGACCGGCCTCCCGTACCGTTTCGTGAACCTCCGCACCGGTGCCGTGAAGGGGCCCGAGACGAACCCCGCGGAGGCGGGCACTCTCCTGCTCGAGTTCGGCAGCTTGAGCCGGCACACGAAGGACGGCCGGTTCTACGAGACCGCGAAGCGCGCGCTCCTCGAGGTCTACAACCGCCGCTCGTCGATCGGCCTCGTCGGCCAGGGGATTGACGCGGAGACGGGCGAGTGGACGGACCGGGACAGTCACGTCAGCGCGTGCATCGACTCGTACTACGAGTACCTGCTCAAGGGCTGGGTCGCCTTCGGCGATTTGGACTGCCGACGGATGTGGCTCCCGTCGATCGCTGCGATCCAGCGGTACCTCGCGGACGACGACGGCGCGGAGCTGTGGTATCGCCACGCGGACATGTTGACCGGCGAGCCGACCGCGACCGTGTTCGGGGCCCTCGACGCGTTCTTCCCCGCGGTCCTCGCGCTGTCGGGAGACATCGACCGCGCGAGACGCCTCTACGACTCGTGCTACAAGATGTGGATGATGCACGGCATCGAGCCGGAGCGGTTCGACTATCGGACGAAGCGAATCGTGAACGGCGCGTACCCGCTGCGGCCCGAGGTCGCCGAATCGACGTACTATCTGTACCAGCTCACGGGCGATCCGCGGTACCGGGAGATGGGCGAGGCGCTCTTCGAGAGCTTCGTCCGGTACTGCCGGTCGGAGGTCGGGTACGCCTCGCTCCGGGATGTCGTGACGAAGGAGCGGTCCGACGAGATGCACAGCTTCTGCCTCTCGGAGACCCTGAAATATTTCTATCTGCTGTTCGCCCCGCCGGAGACGCTCGACTTCCGGAAGGTGGTCTTCACCACCGAGGCGCATCCTATTCAGCGGTGGCCAGGCGTAGGCCGATCCGATCCTCGACCGTGAGGAACGAGAACGCCTCTCGCAGGACCTCGATGGAGCGTCGTAACTCGCCGACGTCCACGTTCTCCCCGTCCGTGTGGTCGAGATGCGAATCCCCGGGCCCGTACGCGGCGGCCGGGCATCCCCATGCGGGTGCGGCGAGGTTGAGGTCCGACGTCCCGAGCTTCCGGAGGAGCGTGGGGCGCGATCCCTGCTTCCGGATCCCCGCACAAAGGGCCCGCACGACGTCGTTCCGCGAGTCGACCTCGATGGCCTTGGACGCGTCAACGGTCTCCCACTCGATTGCGCCGCGGTTTCCGTCGATGAAGGATAAGACATCGTCGACGTCGATGCCAGGCGGGAGCCGAAGGTTCAGGCCGATCTCCACGTGTTCCGCGCTGCCCTCTTGGGTCGTGTTGATCGATCGCGTCTTCATCGTCAGCGAATGGAATGGAGTCGGGCCTGCGTGTGCGTCGCAGAACCCTCGAAGGCGTTCGATGAACGTAAGGCCTGTCTCGACCGTCGTCGCGGCGGGGGACGAAAGATGGGCCCGCTCGCCGTCGAGCCGGAGGACGAGGCTCAGGTTCCCCTTGTAGCCGATCGTGACGCCATCCCACCCGCTCGGCTCGCCGACGATGAGGAAGTCGGGGCGAGTGCGAGGGAGGAGATGGCGGGTGCCCCACGAATCGCGCTCCTCACCGACTGCGCCAACGACAACGATCTCTCCCGGGCCGTCGTGGCGGTGGGCGGCCACGAGTGCGGCCGCGAGCGCCCCCTTCGCGTCACACGCGCCGCGCCCGTGGAGGCGGCCGCCGTCGAGTCGGACGGGAAGCCTTCCTTCCACCGTGTCGATGTGTCCGAGGAACAGGATGGAGGGACGGCCGTTGCCGATCCGGGCGATTCCGTTTCCCGCGGCGTCCGCGTGGGCGGTGAAGCCCAGGGACCGCGCCACTTGGATGAACCGCTGCACAGCGTCGCCTTCGTGTCCTGAGGGACTATATTCCTCGACGAGCGCCGTCAGGACCGCAACCTCATCCATTCGTCAGGGCCCTCCCGAGCACGTCGATGGCGCGAGACCACTGCGCTTCTGGGATGACGAGCGGCGGGAGGAGCCGGACGACGCTCGACCCTCCGCCGATCGCGAGCACGCCCTCCTCCTGCATCGCCTGCAGGACCGGAGCCGACTTGCCGCGCAGCTCGATGCCGATCATGAGCCCGAGCCCGCGGACTTCGCGGACCGATGGGGCGTCGAGGCTGCGCAGCCTCGTGATCGCGTCCCCCCCGAGTCGCTCGGCGCGTTCCCACAGCCGCTCCCGCACCGTGTAGTCGATCGCGGCGGAGCCGGCGGCGCAGGCGAGCGGATTGCCGCCGAACGTCGAGTTGTGGCTGCCCTTGAACGCGCGCTCGACGTCCTGCGTCGCCAAGGTCGCGCCGATCGGCACGCCCCCCGCGAGGGACTTCGCCAGCGTGAGGAGGTCGGGCTCGACGCCCCACCGTTCGACGGCGAACAGGCGGCCCGTGCGGCCCATGCCCGTCTGGACCTCGTCGAGGATCAGGAGCGCACCCGCACGGTCGCAGATCTCGCGGGCGGCAGGCAGGTATTCCGGAGACGCGACGTGGACGCCGCCTTCGCCCTGGACCGCCTCGAGGAGGACGGCGGCGGTGCCCTGATCGACGGCGCGGCGCAGCGCGTCGACGTCGTTGAAGGGCACGTGCACGAAGCCCGGGACCAAGGGCTCGAACGGTTCCCGGAATTCCTTCCGCCACGTCGCGCTGAGGGCTCCCATCGTCCGCCCGTGGAAGCCGCGCATCGCCGCGACGATCTTCGTGCGGCCCGTCGCCGCGCGCGCGAACTTGATGGCGGCCTCGACCGCTTCGGAGCCGGAGTTGCTCAGGAACACCCGCTCCAGGTTCCGCGGCGCGACGGAGAGGAGCTTCCCGACGAATGTCTCCTTCGCGGTCGTCCCGAACGCCGGGCCGACGTGAATCAGCTCCCGCGCCTGCGAGCCGATCGCATCGACGATCGCGGGGTTGCAGTGGCCGAGGTTCCCCACGCCGAACGAGGCGCCGCAATCGATGTACTCGTGGCCGTCCTCGTCCCACAGGGTCGCCATCGATCCGCGGGCGAACGTCGGCGCGCGTTTCGGGGAACACGCGAACTCCGCGGCCCGCGCCTCGACCGTGATCACGCGATCACCGTGCCCATCCCTTCGAGCGCCCGCTCGACGGGGTCCGGCTGTCGGGAGGAGGCGATCACGACTCGATGCACGCCGCCCTCAAGCGCCTCACCCGCGGCGATCAGCTTCTTTTTCATCCGTCCGTACGCGAAGTCCATGAACGTCCGCAGTTGCGCGCGCGGCACCTCGGGGATCAGGGTCAACGGATTGCTCGGCTCCCGCAGGAGGCCGGGGACGTTCGTCAAGAGGACGAGGGTGTCCGCCCCCATCGCAACGGCGACCTGCGCGGCGATCCGGTCCGCGTCCGCGTTGATGAGCTCGCCCCGCGCCGTGACGCCCGGAGGCGAGATGACGGGGACGTACCCCGCGTCGAACAGCAGTTGGATCAGGCCGGAGTTCACCCGCTCCACGGTCCCGGAGTAATCGTCCTTCACGAGCAGCACGCGGCCGTTGTCGACGGACCGGACGGCCTCCTTGCGGCGGCCCATCAGGAGGGCGCCGTCGACGCCACTCAGGCCCACCGCGGGCGCGCCGAGCGACTGCAGCCGCGTGACGATCTCCGTGTTGAGCTTGCCCGCGAGCGCCATCGTGAAGACCTCCATCGTCTCCCGGTCCGTGTAGCGCGACAGGACGCCGCTCGGCGACGTGATCCACCGGATCGGGCGGCCGAGCGCTTCCGCGAGCCGGTCCACTTCGTTCGACCCGCCGTGCACGAGGACGTAGTCCCGGCGTGGAGCGAGGTCGATCAGCACGTTGTCGAGCCCGTTCCCCTCCGCACCGCCTACCTTGACGACCAACATCGACGTCCTCACCTCAGACCGGATGCAAGCCGATGAACTCGAGTCCCATCGTCTCCGGATACCCGGCGACGAGGTTCATGCACTGGACCGCGTTCCCCGCGGCTCCTTTCATCAGGTTGTCGAGCGCGGACACCGCGACGACGCGGCCGGCGTGCTCGTCCAGCGCGAACCCGACGTCGCAGAAGTTCGTCCCGGCGAGGATCTTCGGCTCCGGGAGCCGATAGAGGCCCGAGGCCTCCACGACGATCCGCACGAACGGATCGGTCCCGTACGCCTGGCGATACACCCGCCAGGCCTCCTGTTCGATCTCCGCGGTGTGGCGGTGGCCCGTGGCGGCGTAGAGCCGCATCACGCCGGAGCGCTCCGGGTGCTGGGACGCGGGTCCGCCGTCCGCGCCCGCCGCCGAGGAGCCCGTCTTCGCGTCGACCACGACCCGCTCGGTGTCGATGAGGCCCGCCTTCGCGAGCGGGCGGACCGCCAGGATCGCCGCGGCGGCGACGCAGCCGGGCCCGGCGACGATCGTCGCGTCCCGGATCTCGTCGCGATGGATTTCCGGGAGGCCGTACACCGCTTTCGGCAGGAGGTCCGCCTGCGGATGATCGAGTCCGTAGTACTCCGGGTACAGGGCCGGATCCTTCAGCCGGAAGTCGGCGCTGAGGTCGATGATCTTCCCCGCGCGGCCGAGGAACTCGCGCATGCGCCCCATCGAATTGCCGTGAGGCATCGCCAGGAACAGTAGGTCGCAGGGCTCGAGGTCCCCGTGCGGCGTGAACGTGAGATCCGTGACCTTCCGGAGGTTCGGATGGGCCCGGCCGACCGCCTTGCCGGCCAGGGAATCGGACGTCACCTGCGTCACCTCGACCTTCGGATGGCGAATCAGGAGGCGCAGGAGCTCCCCGCCCGTGTATCCGGAGCCACCGACGATCGCGACGTTCATCGACGGGCGACCTCCGCGACGTAGTCCACGATCTTGCCGGCGACGTCGACGCCCGTCGCCGCGGCGAGCGCCTTGAACTCGGGCGTCGGGTTCACCTCGTGCACCACGAGGCCATTGGGGGACTCCATCAGGTCCACCGCCAACACGCCCCCGCCGACCGCGGACGCCGCCCGCATCGCGAGCTCGGCCATCTCCGGCGTCGGCGTCAGGGCCTCCGCAATCCCGCCCCGGGACGCGTTCGTCCGCCAGTCGTCCGAGTAGCGGTACATCGCGGCGACGAGTTCGTCGCCCACGACGAACGCGCGCAGATCCCGCTGCGGCTTGGGGACGTACTCCTGGACGTAGAAGATCGAGTGCATCGGGGAGCCGAGAGCGCTCTTGTGTTCGATGATTTGCTCCGCTTCTTCCGGGTCGTCGACTTTTGCCATGAGGCGGCCCCACGACCCCACAGGCGGCTTCAGGACCGCCGGATAGCCGACCTCGTCGAGGGCCTTGAGCGCCGCTTCCGGCGTCAGGGCGACGACGGTCTTCGGGGTCGGGATACCGGCCTCCGAGAGCCGCAGGCTCGCGAGGACCTTGTCGCCGCACACCTCGACGACGTCGTACGCGTTCACGGTCGGGACGCCGTAGTGCTCGAAGAATCGCAAGGCGTAGAGCGATCGGCTGTGGCTCACGCTCCGATTCAGCACGAGATCCGACGTGAAGCCGTTCCGAACGAGCGGGAACGTGACGGCCTCGTCGTGGAGCCGTTCGACGGGGATCCCGCGGTTCCCGGCGGCCTCGAGGATCCACTTCTCCTCCGGCCGGATGACGGTGTAGAAGAGTCCGAGGGTGAACGTGTTACTCCCCCCAGTCTTCGGCTTCGCGAGGCGCGACGTCGACCCGGAACGGCTCGAAAGAGGTGACCTCGAGTTCGAGGCCGCAGTCGGGGCAAGGGAAGATCTCCCCCTCGATGAGGCTGGCCCGCTGGATCGCGCGGCCGCACTCCGGGCACTCCGTCATGCGGATCCCCCCTGGAGGAGGCGGTCGACGAGGTCGACGCATTCGGCGCGCTTGGAGAGCGAGTAGCGCTCGAGGCCGACCGCATCGTGAGCGCGGGCGAGCTGCACCCGCACCGCGTCGGGCGAAGGTCCCCCGCGAGTCGTCCGGCGTGTGAGCGATGCGCGCACATCGAGGATCTCGGCGACGTCCTCGGCGAACCTCGGATCGAATTGCCGCACCGATGCGGCATCGACGGTGCCATCGGACTTTGCAAGATAGGCCGACACGGCGTCGTGGGCCTCGCGGAATGGGACGCCTCGCGCGACGAGATACTCCGCGAGGTCCGCGGCGAGCAACCGCGGATCGGATGCCGCCGTCAGGAGGCGGGACTCGTCGAACTCCAGCGCGGAGACGGCGATGCTGAGCGCGTCGAGCGTGGCGAGCACGCGGTCCGCGGCGTCGAAGACCGGCGCCTTGTCCTCCTGAAGATCGCGGTTGTATGCGAGCGGGAGCGATTTGAGGATCGTCAGGAGCGATACGAGGTCTCCGACGACGCGTCCCGCCTTTCCGCGGGCGAGCTCCGCGACGTCCGGGTTCCGCTTCTGCGGCATGAGGCTGCTCCCGGATCCGAGCGCCGGGGTCGAACGGACGAATCCGAATTCCGCCGAGGCCCACTGTACGATCTCTTCTCCGATCGACGAGAGATGGATCGCGAGGAGCGAGAGGTCGAAGAGGAACTCCGCGAAGTAGTCGCGGTCGCTCACCGCGTCGATCGAGTTCTCGAACGGCGCGGCGAAGCCGAGGGCTCGGGCAGTAACGGCGGGATCAATGGGAAGGGTGCTTCCCGCGAGGGCGCCCGCTCCGAGGGGCGAGACGTTCGCGCGGTCGTACGCGTCTCCCAGCCGGCCGTAGTCGCGCGAGAGGCGCCAGAAGTGCGCGAGGAGGTGATGGCCCAGCGTGACCGGTTGCGCGCGCTGGAGGTGCGTGTACCCGGGCATCGGCGTGGCGATGTGAGCTTCCGCGAGATCGAGGAGGGCCATCTGGAGCGCGAGGATCTGCCGGTCGATCGAGACGATCGCCTCTCGAAGGAACAGCCGTTCGTCGAGCGCGATCTGGTCGTTCCGGCTGCGGGCCGTGTGGACCTTCGCGCCGAGCGCTCCGAGCGTCTCCGTCAGACGGACCTCGATGTTCGTGTGGACGTCTTCGAGGTCGTCCCGCCACGGGAAGGTGCCACTC
>VBMM01000136.1 GCA_005878415.1 Methanobacteriota archaeon | reverse complement strand
TGTCGTGGCGGTCGATCCATCGAGGGAGATGCTGGGCCTGGCACGCGGGAAGGGGCCGTTCGGGATGGTGCGGGGAGACGCCCATCGCCTCCCGTTCCGCGTTGATTCGTTCGATACCACGATCCTCGTCATGGTCCTGCATCATCTCGCCGATTTGCGGGGCGCCCTCGCGGAGATCTCCCGAGTATCTCGCGGCGTGGTCGTCGCGACGAGCGATCTGGCCCACCGCAAATTAGGAATCATGGAGGAAGCGTTTCCGGGGCTCCTGCAGATCGACCGCGGTCGATTCCCGTCGATTGATGCGATCGTCCGAGCGCTCGAGGCCGCCCGCTTTCGCGAGGTGCGGATGGAGCGCCGTCCATACCACCGCGCCCTGACGTCCGCTCAACAGATCGAACGCGTGCGTCGACGCTACTTGTCGACGTTCAATCTCCTCCCGCCGGGCGAGTTCGAGCGGGGCCTCCGTTTCCTCGAGGTGGAATTGCCGCGCCGCTACGGCGACCGGTTCGAGATGCACGATGAGTTCACCTTTCTAGCCGCGACAAGGTGAGGTTCGCGGTCTGTGCGCAGGTGGGGCAGAAGTCCCGCCCCTTTCGGTCCGTGTCTGCGAGGTTCTCCGAGAAGAACATCACGCATTCCGGATTTCCGTCGTGATGGCCGAGTCCCAGGGTATGACCGATCTCGTGGACCGCGGTCTTCGCGGCGCGCTCGACGAGTCGTTCTTCTCCATCGCCGCCAAACATCGATAGTGAGACGACTGCCCATCCGCCCGTCATTTCCGCGTGGCCGAAGACCCGCTTCATCCCCAGGTCCGGGTCGCACAGCTCGACGTCGGTGATTGCCACGACCCGGTCCGACTCCGCGGCGTGGCACACCTCCTCGAAGGCGGCCGCCCGGTACTGTTTGGACAAGGGTCGAAAGGCCTGCTTGGGGACGGGCTTTGGATCCGCGATTCGCACATCGCCGAACCGCTCCAGTTGCACCCGCAGTCGTTCGAGCACGGATGAAGCCACGTGACCCACGGGCTGCAGAGTCAAGATCATCCTTTGACGACCCCGAGGGGGACCATCCGCGCGACGATCTTCGTGAGGCCCGCGCCCTCGGCCACTCGGACCACGTCCTCCACGTTCTTGTACGCGCCCGGCGCCTCCTCGACGATTCCCGCCCTCGACGCCGCGCGAATGTAGATGCCTCGCTCTTCTAGGGCGCGGACGACCTCATTCGCCTGGAACTTGCGAGTGGCGGCTTTGCGGGACATTTGGCGGCCTGCGCCGTGGCAGCTCGACCCGAACGACTGCGTCATCGATGTCGGAAGGCCGACGAGCACGAAGGAGCAGGTGCCCATGTCGCCCGGGATGAGGACCGGCTGCCCCACGTCGCGGTACTTTGCGGGCGTCTCGGGGTGGCCCGCGGGAAACGCGCGCGTGGCCCCCTTGCGGTGGACGACGACCTTGCGGCGTTTCCCGTCCACCTCGTGCTCCTCGATCTTCCCGATGTTGTGGCAGACGTCGTACACGATCTCGATCCCGAGGTCTTCGGCGGACGCGTCGAGGATTTTCGAGAAGGCGTTCCGCACCCCGTGCGTGATGACCTGACGGTTGTTCCATGCGAAGTTCGCACCCGCGCACATCGCCCGCCAGTAGTCCTGCCCTTCCTTCGAGCCGACCGGCGCGCATGCGAGCTGGAGATCCGGGAGCTCGATTTTCTCGCGCTTCACGACGCGCTCGCAGCTCTCGATGTAGTCCGTGGCGATCTGGTGGCCGAAGCCGCGGGATCCCGTGTGGATCATGACGCAGACGCGGCCCGCCTGCAAGTCGAGCGCCTTCGCCGCTGCCTCGTCGAAGATCGCATCGACTTTCTGAATCTCGACGAAATGGTTCCCCGCCCCCAAGCTGCCGAGCTGGTCTTTCCCCCGCGTGATGGCTCGGTCGCTCACCTTCGAGAAATCCGCGTCCTCCAGGCAGCCGCGGGCTTCGATATGCTCCGGATCCTCCGGCCACGCGTACCCGTTGTCCACGGCCCACGACACGCCTTCCGTCGCGAGCTCCGCCAGCTCCTGCCGGGAGACCTTCGCGATACCGCCCTCGCCGACGCCGCTGGGGACGTTCTGGAAGCAGGCGTCGACGAGCGCCCGCAACTTGGCCCGGACATCCGCCTCGGTCAGGTTCGTCCGCAAAAGACGCACGCCGCAATTGATGTCGTACCCGATCCCGCCCGGCGAGACCACGCCTTCGTCGAGGTCGAAGGCGGCCACGCCGCCGATCGGAAAGCCGTATCCCCAGTGGATGTCGGGCATCGCCATCGCCTTCCCGACGATGCCGGGCATCGTGGCGACGTTCGCGACCTGTTCCGGCGCTTGATCCTGCCGGAGGAGAGGCATCATCCGCTCGTCGATGAAGATGAGCCCGCTGGTCCGCATCGCCGGCTTGTAGGACCGCGGGATTTCGTAGCGGAACGCGTCAAGTTTCTCGAGGGGGCCGCCCCATCCGTCGCCCATGGAACCGGGAGTCGCGCCTAAGGGCGGGGTGCACATAAACGTTCGCGCCGCTCCCGAGGCTCCCGGCAAAGTATATGGTGCACCGTGACATCGCGTGCCACGGGTGAGGACGGGCTCCGAACCCGCTCTCTCGGGCCGCCGCGGTTGGGCAGGTGCGGCCTGGGGTCGAAAGCTCGCGGCTCCTCGACAGCGGGGGGAGGATCGGGGACGCCGCGAACCGTGGCGGCGGGGCTCGTCGCACCCTCTTCGTCCGACGTACGAGTGAACGCGGCGTGTCCGCGGCTCAGCCGCGCGCCTCGCCGATCGCCATGATCGCTTCCCGAATCAGGCGCGCCGCGAGCAGGGCCGTCTGCCCGAAGTCCCAGGTGGGGCTGACCTCGTTCAGGTCCATTCCGACGAGGTGCGGCGCCAGGAGGCCGATCAGTTTCTTCACTTGGAGCGGCGCGAGACCGAACGGCTCCGGATTTCCGACCGCCGGCGCGTAGGCCGGATCGACGCCGTCGATGTCGATCGTCAGGTAGATTCGGTCTCGGTTGATCGCCTTGAGGGCGCGCTCGACACCGGCCACGATCCCGCGTTCGTGGATGTCGTACACGCTTACGTAGGAGAGGCCGAGGCGCTCGAGGTCCTCCCGCTCTTCCCGACTGTAGGACCGCACGCCGACGTAGACGACGTGTTCCACGCCGACGTGGTCCGCGATTCGACGCGCGCTGCAAGCATGGGACCACTTTTCGTCCAGGTACGAGTCCCGGAAGTCGAGGTGGGCGTCCACTCCAAGGACGCCGACATCTTTCGGGAATGCGCGGACGACGGCCGGAGCCAAGCTGTGCTCTCCGCCGATGGCGATTGGAATCTTGCCGGCCCCGACGATGTCCGAAGCTCGCTTCGAGACGCCCTGCACCATCTCCGTCGTGGGCCCGTACGCGGGCAGATCGCCGAGGTCCGCGACGGGCACGTCGAGCAGATCCCGCTGGTGGTCCATCATGTACGTCTCGAAATTGTACGACGCCTGGCGGATCGCCTGCGGCGCGTATCGGGAGCCGCCTCGAAACGAGCACGTGCGATCGTACGGTACCCCGAACAACGCGATGCGCGCTTCCTCGTACTTCGCGCCGGCGTCGGCGAAGCGCGGGACGGCCACGGCCACGGAACCCGTTGCCCTTATTTGAGCCCGACTCCGCTCACTGGGACGAGAGCTTGCGGCGGCCGAGCGCCTCCAGGTACATGGTCTCTTGGCCCGGCTGGATCCGCCCCTGGAACTCGTCGGTCACAGGGAGTTCGAACGTCTCGTACGTCGCGAGGTCCATCAGCTGCGCCACGTTGCCGTGCATCGAGAGGACCTGGGCCTTCCGCTTGTCGATCATCGGGACCCGGACCTTGTGCGTCACCGGATGGACGATCGATCGCTTCTGGCCGTCGAACAGGCCCACCGCTTCGAGCCTCGCCTTCGCCTCGCCGTGTTTCCCCGGCTTCGACATCTGGACGCTGATGATCTTGCAAGGCTCCTCGTCGATGACCACGTAACGGCCAACCTTGAGCTCCCGCATCTCAGCCTGTTCCCACGACATCGAGAATCCTCCGCTGCGATGTGGCCGCTCCCTTAAAATGTTTCCTTAGCGTCGCGATCGGTTGCGTCGCGAACGGTGTCCGAGCGGGGCTCGCTGCTTCGGACGGATCGGTTTCGTCGCCTTCCGTCTCCGGACTTCTGCGACGGCGTGCTCGAGATCCTTGACCAAGTCCGGCGCGATTCGTCGCTTCGTGTATGCGTCCGCCCGCGCGGCGATCGCGATTTTTGCGGCGAAGACGCGCGCGATGGCGCCGCGTTGCCATGGCGGCGCCCGGTGAATCCACGCATGCTGGAAGAGTACGCCGTGCTTTGGCGGCGGAGCGCCGGTCTTCAGATGCCGGAACAAGGCCCGCTCGGCGCCGAGGAGCTGGATCGTGCCCGACGGAAGGCGTGCGAGGTCTTCGACGCTTCCCGCCTGCGCGACGAGTCGGGCGGCAATCATGGGACCCGCGACTTCGGAGACGTTCGGCGCGAGATCGCGGATTGATTCCTCCACGTAGGCCTCGAGCGCCTTCCGTTCCGCGGCCACGGTCCGGGCGAGAGCTGCGAGTTCTTTGAGGTTCTCCTCCTCCCGCGTGCCGAGTTCCGCACCGACGCTCTCGCGGTGATCGAGCGGCATGGTTTCCCGCCGACCGTGCTCCGCGATCAGATCAAGGTACTCGCCGGCATCCACCATGCGGGCCAGCTCCGGGAAGTGCAGCCCGTACCACTCTCGCACGCGCTCGATGATCAGGTTGCCCTGTTCTTGGAGATCGTCCAACGCCCCGACCGCCTGCCGGAGATGGTCCTCTGGCCGGATCGCCTTGCGCATCCGCCGCTTCGCAAGGTCCACCATCGCCGCGTGCAGCAGGTCTCTCCCATAGCCAAAGTCCTCGGACCTCAGGAACGGCGGCGACTCGTTCGTGCGATTGCCACCGGCGCGTTCGAGACGGGGTTCGACGACGAACACCTCGTCGGCGAGGCCCATCAGGTCCCGTTCCTCTTCCAGAACTTTCCAGTCCTCGACGAGTGCGAGGCGGTCGGCGAGCCGCGCCGCATCCGACGGGAAGAGCCGCTCGTGGACGATTTTGTCTCCGTCCAGGAGAAACGATCCGAACCAGGTCGTGAGCAGGAGCACGGGGCCCGGCGAAGGCCCTGGCCGGGTAAAAGCGTATGGCCCTACCGGCGTTTCTTCGCGGATGTTTTCTTCCGCGGCGCCTTCGCCGCGCCGGATCGGAGTTCGCCCGGCTTCACGATGCCCTCTTCCGTGATGATGCCCGTGATGTACTTCGCCGGCGTCACGTCGAACGCCGGGTTGCGGGCGGGGCTCTCCTTCGGCGCGATTGGATGGCCGTCGAGGTGGAGGACTTCCTGCGGCGACCGCTCCTCGATCGGGATCTTGTCGCCCGATGCCAAGTCGAAGTCGATCGTGCTCGTCGGTGCCGCGACGTAGAACGGGATCCGGTTCTCCTTCGCGACCACTGCCTTCCCGTACGTGCCGATCTTGTTCGCGGTGTCGCCGTTCGCCGCGATCCGATCCGCGCCGACCAGGACCAGGTCCACCTCCCCGCGGCCGAGGAAGGCGGCTGCCGCGCCGCCGGTGATAATCGCGTGGTCGATTCCCTCCTGGAGCAGCTCCCACGCGGTGAGGCGTGAGCCTTGGAGCCGAGGGCGTGTCTCGTCGACATAGACGAAGAATCGGCGGCCTTGTTCCTTCGCGACGCGCAGCGGCGCCATCACCGTGCCGTAGTCGACCGTTGCGAGGGCGCCTGCGTTGCAGTGGGTCAGGATCCGGATGCCGTTCCGAATCAGCTTCGCCCCGTGCTCGCCAATCTTGCGGCAGCGGTCGATGTCTTCCTGGGCGTATCGGTCCGCCGCCACGACGAGGTCGTCCCCCGCCGCGCGTGCTTTCCGCATGTACTCGATCGCGTAGAACAGGTCGTTGCCCGTCGGCCTCGTCTTGCGCAGGCGATCCCCCGCCTCCTTCAGGTCGACGCCTTGGAGGCCGGCCTGAGCCATGCCGTACGCCGCGGTCGCGCCGATCGCCGGTGCGCCGCGGACGACCATGTCCTCGATGGCGACGGCGACCTCTTCGAGGTTCTTCGCCTCGAAGACGCGGAGGTCGAACGGGAGGTACCGCTGATCGACCGACGGAACGAGGAGAGGAGGCTCGACAGGCCGGGACGTCCGAGTTCCCGCTTCATCTCGCGGGTGAGCGAGTCGTAGTAGAGGACCTGTTGCTCCACCTTCGCCAACTCCTCCGTGAGCCGCCGCCGCTCTCCGTCCACGCCGGAGAGGGCGTCGAGGATCCGGCGCTCCTTCTGCTGCCACCGATCGAACTCTTTCTGCGCCGCCTGGATCGCCGACATCTCATCGACCTGGAATGATCGGCGGCGCGGACGTGCGCGTGAATGTCGACTCCTTGAAGTCGCCCAGGACGTACTTACAATCGGCCATCCGCTTGTGCACCCGGTCGAGTTCCTTGGACAAGGTGGCCTTCTTGCGGTCGAGCTGACGAATCCGATCTTGGATTCGCTTGAAGCGGTCACGCCACTTCTTCTGTTCCTCGATAGCGAGGAGCACGCTGGAGGGGTCCATCGGAGCGGCACTCCAGAAGGTCGAACCTATTTAACGATAACGGGTTCGTTCTCATCCTTCCTTCGTCTGGGCTCCCGGGATCACATATCGAAAGAGGTCGAAGAGGTTCATCGCCTGGTTCATGAAATCCCTGGCGATCCCTTCGCCCGCATCGACACCGAACACGAGTTCGAGGTTGTCGATCTTCCAGACGCTGACGAGGTTCGCGACGGTCCGATGCGTGGACGCCTCGCTGACCCTCAGCTTCCCGATCAGATTCTCGCCGTCTCGGTTCGTGGAGAGCGAGACCACGTAGCCGCGGCCTTCCAACTGTTTCTTCGCGATCGTCGTCATTTCCGACTTCTTCTCCTCCTTTGCCATCGAGTGCACCTCCGGCCGGCGCCATTCGGGTCGGCGGTAATAAAGACTGTTGAGACGCGCCGCACGAACGTGCGAGTTCGATGGAGATTTATACCGCGGGATGTTTAGCGCGGCCTCGCGGGCTCGTGGTCTAGCGGTTATGACATCGCTCTCACACAGCGAAGGTCACCGGTTCGAATCCGGTCGAGCCCATCCTCTTCCGAACGTCGCTGCGCGCTTTGACTTCGAAGGGATCCCGCTCAGGGGTGGACGGACGTCGATGTGAGTGCGGCGACGAGGACCGCCACGAGCGCGAGGCCCGCGAGCGGAATGAACGCAAGCCACCTCGGTTCGTACCGGAGGTGCATGTAGTATCCGACGACCAAGCCGCCCTTGATCGTCGCGGTCCCCATCAAGATGGAAATGATCTCAATGTGCGCGAGCGGGAAGCTGTAGATGAACAGCTCGATGACCGTGACGACGGCAAGGGCCACGAAGACGATGAGGTAGGGTCGCTTGGCGTGAGCCTCGGACCCCGTCGGTTCCCTGGTCGCGGTTTCCTCCAACGTGCCACCTCACGCAGGCAGTAGGTAGACGATCGGGAAGAGGAAGATCCACACCACGTCGACGAAGTGCCAGTACAGCCCGACGAGTTCCACGGCCTCGTGGTTCTCCTTCGTGAATCCTCCCCGGAATGCTTTGCGGGTCACGTATGCGAGCGCGAGCACCCCCGCCGTGACGTGCGTCCCGTGGACTCCGGTCTGCGCGTAGAACGTCGCGCCGTACAGCGGGTTCACGCCATACGGAGCGCTCTTGAACGTGAGGCCCTCCTGGAAGTACAGCTTCTGGTATTCGTACGCTTGAACGCTCACGAACGCGATGCCAAGGATGAGCGTCGCGAGGAGGAAGAGTCGGAGACGCCTCTGGTCGCCCTTCTCCGCCGCCGCGAACGCTTCGACCATCGTCACGCTGCTGCAGATCAGGATGAACGTGTTGAGACCCGTGAGCGGGACGTTCAAGATTTGGTTCGGGGACGCCCACGGACCTTGGAAGTCCGCGCCGGGCGTGGTCGTCCGCAGGCGTAGGGTCCAGGACGCGCCGATGATCGCGGAGAAGAACATGATCTCCGTCACGAGGAGTAGCCAGGTCCCGAGTTTCCGCGCGCTGACGCGCGGAAATGTCGACTCCAGGGCCGTCCCGACGCCGTAGAACGGGCTCGAGGGGCGCCGCATGTCGTCGTGGACCCAGCCGCCCGTGCCGCCGACGAACACGACGAAACCGACGAGGAGGATCGGGATGCTGGGGGTCACAATCCCGACGTATCCGATCGCCATGCCGACGGCGACGATCACGGGCCACCGACTGCCGTGATGCTCCTCCTCTGCATGGCCCGCCGGCTCCGAGTGCGCCATCGACGTCGGTCCGGCGCGTGCATTGTGCGAGCCGCCTTAACGTCTTCGGTTTCGCGGACGTCCTCGGCGCTAGTTGGGACGGAACACCCATGGGTCGTGGGCGAGTGACAAGAAGAGGTCTCGAGACTTCGACCACTCGATTAGCCAGTTGGGCACGGGGATCCGCGGCCCATCGGGTCGAAGTCGCATGATACGTTCGTGCCCCGGGCGTCGGATAAATCCATCGCCCTTCGTCTTGATTCCAATTCTTAGGAGGTAGAACGGCGACCGGAATTTTCGTGATAATCACGAGGCCGTCCCGGCCGCGAGGATCGAGTACGCCGGTCGCGCTTGCGGCAGCCGCCAACGACGAAACGGCTTATACCGCTCTCCGAATGCGGAGGGGCCTGGTCCTCCGATGCCGACCGTCCGTCGCATGAAAACGAAGCTGACCCTCCTGGGCGAGGGCGGGGTCGGGAAGACATCCCTCATCCGCCGCTTCGTCCTGAACGAGTATCAGGAAACGTACCTGCACACGGTCGGGACCCGGGTCAGCAAGATCGAGCTCGCCGTGCCGTACGGTGCGGACGTCGAGGTCCAGATGGACCTGTCGATCTTCGACATCATGGGCCAGCGGGGCTTCAAGGATCTGATCCGGGAGACCTACTACCACGGCTCCCAGGCGCTCATGGCGGTATGCGACATCACGCGCGAGGACAGCCTGTACGCGCTCAACGAATGGATCCCCTCTGCCCTCGAGATCGCGGGGGACGTGCCGATGTACATCCTCGTGAACAAGAAGGACCTCGCGGACCGACGGGCCTTCCCGGACGAAGCCGTGCAGCGGCTCGCCGAGACCTTCGGCTCCCCCTACGCCTTCACGTCCGCGCGGACCGGCGAGTTCGTCGAGGACGCCTTCAACGCGGTGGCCATCGAGATCGTCGATCGAGCGTTCCGGACCGAGCAGGCGCGGGCCGTGGATCGCGGGCTGCGGGAGAAAGTCCTCGA
>VBMM01000135.1 GCA_005878415.1 Methanobacteriota archaeon | reverse complement strand
CTCGAGCATCTGGGATGGGGCCTCGATGAAGTCCCACTCGAGCCCGTCGTCCGTGTTCTTCACCCAGCGGCCGTGGCCCTGGAAGATCGAGTGGAGCAGGTGGCCGAACTCGTGGAAGAACGTCTCGACCTCGCGATAGTCCATCAGGGCCGGCCCGTCCGCCGGATCCGGGAAGTTGCACATCAGCGCCGCTTGCGGCAGCTGCGCTCCGCGGATTCCGGTCACGAGGCCCGCGGCCGCGGCGTGGGTGTACTTGTCCTTGCGGGGATGTAGGTCGAGGTAGAACCGGCCGAGCCGCTTCGAGCCGTCGTAGACGTCGTACACCTCGACGGACCCGTGCCACACCGGCACGCCGGACACGCGCTCGTACCGGACGCCGAACAGCTCGCCCGTCAGCGCGAACAGTCCGTCGCGCACTTTCGCGAAGGCGAAGTACGGCCGCAGGAGCTTCGCGTCGAAGGCGAACTCCTCGGCCCGGACGAGCTCGGAGTAGTAGTTCGGATCCCACGCGTCCAGGGCCGTGGCTCCCGGCACGTCGTGCCGCTTCCGCTCGAGCAGCCGCGCGACGTCCTCCTGCGCGCGTGCCGCGGACGCGGCCGTGACCTTCGCGAGGAAGTCCGCCACGGCCTTCGAGGACCGCACCATCTTGTCCTGGACGATGTACTCCGCGTAGCTGTCGTACCCGAGGACCGACGCGAGCTCGTGTCGCCTCGCGAGGAGCCGCGCGAGGACGTCGAGGTTCGCGGGATGGCCCCGGTTCAGGTACTCGAACTGGAGGCGCCGGCGCACGTCCGCGTGACGCGCGTACCGGAAGACGGGGATCGAGTCGGGGTAGTTCGTCGTCAGCGTGATCTTGCCGTCGGACGAGGGCGCGTGGCCCTCCACGAAATCCTCCGGAAGACCGTCGAGCTCGCCCGCGGAATCGACGGTGATCGAGCGGACGTCTTCGCGGATGATCCGGTCGAAGTCCTGGCCGATCGCCGTGATCTCGTCCCGCAGAACC
The DNA here is from genome assembly GCA_005878415.1 of Methanobacteriota archaeon. Taxonomy (GTDB): domain Archaea; phylum Thermoplasmatota; class Thermoplasmata; order RBG-16-68-12; family RBG-16-68-12; genus RBG-16-68-12. The sequence continues at coordinate 5,236 of VBMM01000135.1, read as the reverse complement.
TGGACCCGGGCCCGCGTCGCCTCGTCCCGGTCGACGCCGGAGAGCCGGAAGTCCCGCAGGATCTTCTCGAGTGCGTATCGGGTCTCGTCGTCCTCGCCGGACGCGTCCAGCGCGGTGAACGCGTCGTAGAGGGGCCGGTTCAGGCTCAGCTCCGTCGCGAAGCGCTGGGCCTCCTGGTACCAGTGGTCCGCGAGCTTGCGGACGTCGGGATCGGGGTGGACCTCGAACAGGAAAACTGTCTGGGAGAGGACCTCCTGCAACGCGAGCATCAGGCCGTCGTACGGGACGAGGAGGTTCGGGATCGTCCGCGGTCCGGCAGTCGAGAGGAGTTCGCCCAAGCGGGTACGGCACTCCGCGAGCCCCTTCTCCGCGAGTCGAGCGAGCGACTCGCCGTCCCGAGCAAAGAGGTATCGGGGTTCCGTCAGAGGGCTGTCGTCCTTCCGGGCCGTACGTTTCCGGCGGGTCCCGCCCTTCGAGGCCATGAGGCATTCCGCAATCGGCCCGCCACTAAGAACCTTCCCTCCGGACACGAAATCCTCTTCCGACGATGCGTCGATGGCGAGCGGCCATGCCGGAGCCGGTCCTGTCGGCGCGCGACTTGTGGAAATCGTACGACGGCCGCGCGGACGTGCTGCGGGGCGTGTCCCTCGACGTCGGCCGTGAGGAGGCCGTCCTCGTCTGGGGCCCGAACGGGAGCGGGAAGACGACGCTCCTCTCGATCCTCGGCGGACTCGACGTGCCGACGCGCGGCTCCGTGTCGATCGCGGGCCGCGAGATCTCCCGCCTCCGGGAGTCGGAGCTGTCGAAGGTCCGCCTGCACGAAATTGGCTTCGTGTTCCAGACGCACAACCTGATCGACGATCTGACCGTCGAAGAGAACGTCGCCCTGCCGCTGCGCCTCGCGCGACGACCCGCGGACCAACGCGTCGCCGACCTGCTCGATGCGTTCGACCTCGCGCGACTCGCGACGCGACGGCCGAACGAGATCTCCGTCGGCGAATCGCAGCGGGTGGCCGTCGCCCGCGCACTCGCGAACGGACCGAAGGCGCTCCTGGCGGACGAGCCGACCGCGTCCCTCGACGCGAAAGGCACCGCCGCGGTCCTGGAGGCGTTCGCCCTCGCGCAGACGTCGTACCATGCGTCGATCGTCCTCGCGAGCCACGACCCCGGGGTGCGCGCCGTGCCCGCGGCGACGTACCGCCTCGAGTCGGGAATCCTCTCCCGGGACAGGTGAGGGCAAAGCCTTTATCGTGGCCGGAGTTTGCGACGCGCGACGGGATGCGTCCCATGGACGATGCACGCCAACGGATGCAGCGCCTCGTGGGTCGTGCGTGGGACGAGGCGAGGAGCCCGCTCTATCGCAACGCGTTTTTCATCATGCTCGCCTCCCTGATCGGGAGCCTGCTCGGCTTCGTCTTCCTGTACGTCGTGTACCAGACGTACGACCTCACCGACGCCGGCTATGCGGCGACGATGGTGAACACGGTCACGTTCCTGGTCGGGATCGGGTCGCTCGGGATGCCGATCGCCCTCGTGCGGTTCCTCCCGGAATCCGACGATCCATCCGCGCTCGTCAACACGTCCCTCTCGATCGCCGGAGTCCTCAGCGCTGCGCTCGCCCTCGCGTTCGTGGTGAGCCTCGGCTTCTGGTCGCCGAACCTCCTCGTGGTCTTCGGGCATCCGGTGTACCTCCTGATCATCCCGCTCACCGCCGTGGCGTACGCCTTCGGGCCGGTGCTCGACCAGGCGGCCATCGCGCTGCGCCGCGCGGACATTTTCGCGATCCGGGTCGTGCTGCTCTCCGTGATCAAGGTCCCGCTCCCGATCCTCTTCGTGACGGCCTTCGCCACGGTCCTGGGCGGGACGCTCGGCGTGTACATGTCGTGGTCCCTCAGCTTCGCCATCTCCGTCATCGTCGTGGGACTCGTCCTTCTCCCGCGCGTCATCCCCGGCTACCGCCCGCGTCCCCGCCTCAGCCGCCGCCGTCTCCGGCCGATGTTCCGGTTCAGCGTGGGGAACTGGCTCGCGGGGCTCATCGGGAGCGCGGGCAGCCTCCTGCTGACCCTGCTGATCATCAACACGCTGCCGAAGGCCACTGCCTCCACGGCGACGGCCGTGTACTACGCCGTGACCGTGATGGCGGGCATTCTCACCGTCATCCCGCAGGCCACGATGACCTCGCTGTACGCCGAGGCGTCCCAGCGAAACGCGAACCGACGCCGGGACGAGCGACGGGCCATCGCGCTCTCGATCGCCCTCCTCCTTCCCGCCATCGTCGGGATGTGGGTCTTCGCCGACGTCCTGCTCCGGCTGTTCGAGAAGCCGACGTTGGCGGACCTCGGCGCCCAGCCGCTGCGGATCCTGAGCCTCTCCTCCATCCCCGTGTTCCTGAACAGCGTCTTCGGGACGCGCGTGCGCGTGCGCAAGGAGATCATCCCGCTGATCGTGTCGGCCGCCATCGGATCGGCCGTCACCCTCGGCCTCGGGTACGTCTTGCTCCAGTCGTCCGGGCTCGTGGGGCTGGCGATCGCGGTGGTCATCGGCCAAGCCGCGTCGACGCCGTATCTGCTCGTCGTCGCCGGGCGGCCGATGGAGGAAGAGCCGATGCTCGCGCCGACGCCGCGCCCGTGAGGGGACCATGGAGACCGCGACGGCGCCCGCAACCGCGACCGACAGCACGACCCGGTGGACGCTCCTCCTCGGCTATCTCGCCGCCGTCATCGTGGCGGAGGTCTTCATCGCGATTCCTTCGGGCACGACCGGCGCCGAGCGCGCGTACCAGCCGATCGGCCTGGGCATCCACATCCTCCTCGTCTTCACGCTGATGTTCGGGTCCGTCGTCATGGAGGCGCGCGATCGGACGATGGCGATGTTGCTCGTGGCCACGAGCCTCGCCTCCCTCGTCCGCGTCTTCTCGCTCGCCGTGCCGCGGTACAACTTCCTCGGCCTGCCGGGGGCGAACGCGGAGACGAACCCGCTGAACACGATCCCGTGGCTCGCCCTCGTGAGCATCCCGCTCCTCGTGTCGATCGCCTCGGTGGCGTACGTGCAACGACTCCGACCGAAAGACCTCGGACTTCACTTCCGGGAGTGGTCGGACATCCCGATCCAGACGGCGATCGCGATGACGGGCATCCCGCTCGGGGTCGTCGAGTTCGAGATCCTGAAGCCCGGGCCGTGGATCGCCGAGCTGGCGTTCGTGCCGCTCGTGGCCGGAGGCCTCGTCATCTTCCTCGCGACGGGCCTCTCGGAGGAGCTGATCTTCCGCGGGCTCCTGCTGAAGCGCGCGATCGAGGGCCTCGGGGACGCCGGCGGCTTGCTCTTTGTGACGGCGATCTTCGCGTCGCTCCACATCTTCTTCCTCAGCGCGATCGACATGGTGTTCGTGTTCTCCGTCGGGCTGTTCTACGGATACGTCGTCCTGTACCTGGTGGCGCCGTTCGTCTTCCGATAGGTTCCGTTGACGCGGCGGCCGACCCATGCGGCCGTCTGAAGGCACTTATTTCGGTCCGGACATCCCCTCGCCATGGCCGAGGAGACGAAATCGCTTCGATTCAAGCACGGACTCTCGTTCGTGGCGACGCTCGCCTTCGTGGGAGGATTCTTCGGCGCCAGGATCTTCCACCTCCTCCTTCCGAGCGTCATGATCTTCACCCCGGGCGGGATCCACTTCCATCACTTCTGGTACGGATTGGCGATGATGGGCGTCTCCGGCTGGCTGGGGATCGTCGACAACGACGTCAAGTTCGCTCGCATCTACGCGGTCGTATTCGGCGTCGGGGCGGGATTCGTCGGCGACGAAGTCGGGCTCCTCTTGACCTTCGACGACTACTATTCGGAACTCACGCTCGATTTCTTCGTCGCGGCAATCGCCTTCATCATCCTTGCCGTCCTGCTCATCCGATATCGGGACCTGATCGTGCGGGAGGTCCTCCGTCTGAGCCGCCACGAGCGAATCGCGTACATCGGGGTGTTCCTCGTCGGATTCTCCCTGATCTTCGTGGCGGTCGATCGGTTTGAGATCGGGGCCCCTCTCGTCGTGATCGGCCTCGTGCTCTTCGCGTGGGGGTTCCGACGCAAGCTCGCAAAGGTCGTGAATGCGGCGCCGTGACCGGGGGACGGTTCCAATCGGAGCTGTGCGCCTGTTACCAGGGGAGGAAACCCGCCGGTTCCGGGCCTACAAGACTTCGAGGACCTTCACCGCGACGATGAAGCAGAAGACGACAAGCAGCGGTGTGATCGGCACGAGGAGCGTGTGCGACAGGAGTTTCGACTTGGGACTACCCGTCTCCTCCGCGTGCGCCGATGTCAGCTCGCGCATGATCAGGAAGAGGATGAGGGACGCGACCGCGGCGGCGCCGAAGCTTCCGGCGAGGAACGTGGACGTAACGGTCACGACGGTAGTAATCATCCCTGCCACCGTATCTTGTAATCTGGTCGAACATGTCTCGACGTATTTAAAGCCATCCCCAACGCGTCGCGTTTCTGGCAACCGGACCGAAAGTCCGTCGGTTCGGCCATGCCGTCACCGCTTCCGGCGGTCGTCGCGGCCGCTCGCGAGCGCGTAGACCGTCGCGGCGATGTACCCGCCGACCCCGATCCAGCTGTATCCGATCCCGAGGATCAGGGCGGTATTGAGCTGGAACTGGTACTGAGCGAAGCCGTCCGAGCCGGGGAGCATCATGCCCGAGATCCCGAGGATGATCGCGGCGACCAGCCCGGGTCCGAGCACGAACCGGCCGAGCTGCTTCGACCGTTGGACGAGCCGCTCCCGCTGCGCCGCGCTGGCCGAGTCCCGCGGACCGACCATAGCGGGCGCCTCGCTGACGCCCATGTCCATCGCGGCCGCCTCTTGCGCGGTCGTCTGCTCGATCTCGCTCAGGCTCTCCAGCAGCTCGTCGATGTCCCGATCCACGTGGTCCTTAACGGCCGTCGTCTCGGGCAGCGGCGGGGGCAACCCCTCGGAGCCGGGATTCCGCGACGCTGATCGGCGGTCGATCTCGTGAATCTGGCGAGTGAAAGAGCGCCGGACGGAGACACCGAGGCCACCCAGGCCGACGAGGAAGATCGCCGCGACGAGCATGTAGGTGGTGTAGACCCAACGGGTGATGTCCGGGGGGAACCAGACTCCCTGACTCTGCGCGTAGCCCCACGCGATGAAGGCGATGACGAGGGAGTACACCCCGAATCCCGCCGCGAGCGAGCGCGGTCGGAGGCCTTTCGCCATTCACTTCCC